>DATNKQ010000524.1:0-13703 GCA_035603315.1 Thermoanaerobaculia bacterium | reverse complement strand
CGGCCCCGTCAGCTGGCGTGCCGGCATGCCTCAGGTCGAGAGCCTGGCCAGCTTCCTCGCCGCCGCGCGGCCGCTGCTGCCGGCGGGGAGCGCGGTCGTCTTCGCCTCACCGCCTCATCCCGAGAGCCCCTTCCGCTACCGCTGGGCAGCCTATCTCTACCCCGAGGTGGAGCTCATCCCGCTCTCCGACCCCCAGGCCGGGAGCCGCGGCCGCTATCTCCTCGCCTACCGCACCCAGATCGATCATCCCCGCCTGGAGCTGCTGAGGTGGCTTCCCGGCGGACGGCTCTACAGGATCCGGGCGATCCGGCCATGACCTGGCTCGCGGCGCTGGCGCTGCCGCTGCTTCTCCTCTTCGTCGGCCGAGGTTTCGGCCGCCACCTGGCCGAACCGGCGCAGGGCGCCGCCTACCGGGCGCTCGTCCACTTCCTCGCCGGCCTGATCGCCTGGCACCTGGTGCTCAACCTGCTCTCGCTGGCCGGCATCCCCTGGAGCCGGACGGTGCTGATCCTCGCGCTCCTGGTCCTCATCGCAGTGCCGCGCCTCGCCTTTGGGCGGGCACGGGGGCCCGCCCCTACAGGTCCGGGAGGGGAGAGAGGCGAGGCGGCGCCGCCGGGCGCGCTCGGCTGGGGGGACGGGATCGCCGCCGCCGCTGTCCTCGCCTTCGCGCTCCTCGCCGCGACGCTGTGGATCACCACCCCGGACTTCTTCTATCACTGGGGGCTCAAGGGGGAGCACTTCTTTCTCGCCCGCGGGATCGACTACCGCTGGCTGGCGGAGAGCTGGAACGCCGGCATCCACCCCGACTACCCGAACCTCCTGCCCGAGCTCTACGCCACGACGGCCGTCCTCGCCGGCCGCTTCGCGGCGCCGGCGCAGATGCTCTGGTCGGCGCTCTTCCTGGGATTCACGATCGTCGCCGCCCGCGAGGCCATGGTCCGAGGTGCGGCTCGAGGTGCCAGCCGCTTCGCCGAGCAGGCGACAGTGGCGCTCGTCGCCCTCGCCGCCGTCGCCTATGGGATCGGCTTCGTGATGGCGGGCGGGGCGGACAGCATGATGGCGCTCGCCCTGATCGCCTCCCTGCCGCCTCTGCTGGGTCTCTCCGGCGGAGCGGACGGCCCGCAGATCGGCCTCGCCGCCGCCTTCGCTGCCTCTTCCAAGCTGGAGGGGCTGCCGCTCGCCGCCTTTCTGATCGTCGTCTATCTGGCGGGTCTGCTAAGGAGCAAGAGAGGAGCCTGGCGAGAGACCGCCATCCGGCGCGCCGCCGCCTGGGTGGTCCTCCCGACCGTCGCGGTCGTTGCCCCCTGGCTCCTCGCCGTCCAGCGGCACGGGCTGTTCCAGTCGGCTTCGAACTCCGGCCCCTTCGATTGGGAGCGCGGCCGGGTCATTTTCCCCGCCATGTTGTCGGCGATCGGGGCCGGCGAGCTGCACGGCCTGCCTTGGCTCGTCGCCCTTCTCCCCATCGCCTGGCTCCGCCGACGGACGCGACCGTTCGCCGCCGTCGCCACGGCGCAGCTCCTCTTCTACGCCTGGGCCTACTTCGCGTCGAGCTTAGAGCCCCACTTCTACGTTCTGTCGAACTTCGCGCGGCTGGTGTTCCACCTCCTGCCGGCGGTCATCGTGGCCGTGGTCCTGGCGACGGAGCCCGAACCTACTCGGCGCTCGTCTTAGCCGCCGGCTTGGCTTCGGTCTTGGATTCCTTGGGCTTGGCGCTTTCGGTGGACTTGTCGGCGGACTTTTCGCCCTTATCGCCGCTTTTCTCGCCCTTTTCGCCTCTGTCGCCGCTCTTCTCGCCCTTTTCGCCGCCATCTCCGGACTTGCTCTCCGGGGCGCCCTTCTTGTTGCCGTAGTCGGTGGCATAGAAACCGCTGCCCTTGAACTGGAAGGCGGGCGAGGAGATCATCTTCTTGACCTCGCCGCCACAGTGCGGACAGGCGGCGAGCGGCGGGTCGTTGAACTTCTGCAGGAGCTCCGTCCGGCGGCCGCACTTCAGGCACTGAAACTCGTAAATCGGCATGCTGTCGTCTCCTGGGGAAAGCCCGTCAGCCGCGGTACTTGTCGCCCTCGGTCTTGAAGCGGATCCGGATGGCTCCGGTCGCCTCCTCGCGCGGCCGTTCCGCCGGCGCCTCCTCGCTCACCCCTACGCTCCGGATCAGCCGGAGCACCTGGAAAGCGTACAGCACTTTGCCGTTGTCGGCGGCGGAGCGCGGGCCCTGGGTGCAGATGTCGTAGAGCGTCCGCTTGCCGTTGACCAGCTGGAGGAGCTGGAGGTCGTCGGCATCGAGCGCGATCTCGATCAGCTCCTCGCTGCGGAAGCAGGGCTCGAAGAGCGTCTCCTTGCGGCCCAGGCGCGCCACCAGGGTCTTGGCGTTGGGGGCGCGCTTGATCCCCTGCAGGATGACCTGCCGCATGGGGAGCAGGATGCGCACCGTCTCCGGCTCGCGGAACTCGCCGATGTTGAAGGTGACTTTGCCGTCCTGCCAGTAGAAGAGGCTCCAGACGATGGCCTCGATCTGCTGCCGGATGGCGCGGTAGATCTCCTCCGGTGAGAGGAGGCCGCTCTCGATCAGCAGGACCCCGTATCGCTTGTTGGAGCGCTCCCGCTCCCGCATGGTGTCGCGGTAGGCCTCCGGCGTCAGCAGGCCGCTGTGCTGCAGAAAGCTGCCGAGGCTGTCGTCGCGGTCGTTCGAGAGGGCGTGGACGACGTTGCCCTCCTTGATATAGACCTGCTTGACGATGCCCTGGCGGCTGGCCTCGATGACGCCGGGGACCTGGAAGCGGTCGACCGTGTAGAGGATCTCCGGCAGCGCGGTCTCGCCGAGATCGCCCCGGTACTGAAAACCGCTCTCCATGCTGGTGGTCAGGAAAGACCCTCCCGTCCTAACCAAGGCGCTCGGACGCGGTGGAAAAGGTGCGGGGGAGTATACCATCCGGTCCGGAGCCCAGCGGACCGCCAATGCTCTCACCGGACGAAGCCTGGAGCGTGATCGAGACGCAGCTCACGGCGCTGCCCGAGGAGTCGCTGGCGCGCCGCGCGGCGGCCGGGCGGGTGCTCGCCCGCACGCTGCCGGCGCGGGTGGACGTCCCGGCGGCCGACGTCTCGGCGATGGACGGCTTCGCGGTGGCGGGGGACGTACCGGCCGGCGAAAGCCGGCCGGTGGCGGCGACGCTGGCCGCCGGCGTCGCCCCCGGCTACCGGCTCCAACCGCCGTCCGTCGCCCGCATCATGACCGGCGCGCCGCTGCCGGCAGGGGCCGACCGAGTGATCCCGGTCGAGCTTGCGGTCGTCTCCAGAGACGCCACGACGGTGATCTTCCAGGAGAGCGGGAAGGCGGGCGACCACGTCCGCCGCCGCGGCGAGGTGCTCCGCGCCGGCGATCCCCTGCTGCCGGCGGGAGCTCTGGTGACCCCCGGGGCGCTCGCCCTCTTCGCCACCCACGGCTATGCCGCGCTGCCCGTCCACCGCGCGCCGCGGGTGGCGGTGCTCGCCACCGGTGACGAGGTGGTGCCGCCGGAGACGGAGCCCGCTCCCGGGCAGCTCCGCGACTCCCATACCGACTTCCTGCTCGCCGCCGGCCGCTCGCTGGGGCTCGCCTTCGAGCCCTTGGGCATCGCGCCCGACCGCGCGGCGGCGCTCCGCCCGCTCGTCGAGCGCGGGCTCGGCGCCGACGTCCTCCTCCTCTGCGGCGGCGTCTCGATGGGCGAGTTCGACCTCGTCGAAGGGGTGCTCGCCGACCTCGGCTGCCGCGCGCTCTTCGACGGAGTCGCCATCCAGCCCGGCAAGCCGCTCGTCTTCGCCGTCCACGAGCGACGCGACCGTGACCAGCGCGACCATCCCGGCCCCGGGCTGGTCTTCGGCCTCCCCGGCAATCCCGGATCGGTCATGGTCGCCTTCTGGCTCTTCGTGCGGCCGGCGCTCAAGCGGCTGCTGGGATTCGCCGACGGCTGGTGGCGGGGGGCGCTGCCGGGGGAGCTGGCAGCCGCGCTCCCAGGCGCCGGCCGGCGCGACCGCTTCCTGGCCGCCACCCTGGAGCTCCGGGCCGGCGCTCCGCCCCTCGTCACCCCGCACCCGCCCAAGGGCTCGCACGACCTTGCGGCCTACGCCCACGGCGCCGGCCTCGTGCGGGTGCGGGCGGGCTCGGAGCCGCGGCCGGCCGGCGATTCCTGCGAGTACCTGCCGCTCGGCGGCTGACTCCTACTTCTTCGCGCCCTTGGTGGCCGCGCGGAGGAACTCGACGACGTCGCGCTTCAGCTTCTGGTGCTCGGACCGGCGGACGTACATCATGTGGCCGGCCTCGTACTGGGAGATCTGGACGTGGCCGCGGAGGGCCGCCGGCAGCAGCATGTGGTCGACCGTGTAGACGGCGTCGAAGTAGGGGGTCGCGAGGTCGAAGTGGCCGCTGGCGACGAGCACCCGGAGGTCGGGGTTCTTGGTCATCGCCTGGCGCAGGTGCTCGGCGACGTTCACGTACTGGTTCTGGAACTCCGCGAAGCTCCAGGGCCAGACCCTCGCCGAGCGCTCGTAGACGAGGTCTTCCTTGTAGCCCAGCTCGCGGCGGAGGTAGTCGTTGACCGCCGCCGCGTAGGGGCCGTCGAGCGAGGCGCTCGCGGGGTCGTATTCCGGCTCCTCGCCAGCGTCGTCGCGGTCGCTGCCGGTGAAGCGGGTGTCCAGCCGGCCCACGGTCTTCCCCTCGCCGCGCAGCAGCTCCTTGGTGAAGCGCTCGAGCTCGATGCGCAGGTTGGAGCGCTCGACGTAGCCGGCGGAGAGGCCCGTGTAGCGCGCCAGCCGGACGGCGATCTCGTGCCGCTTCTCGGGCGTCAGGCGGTCGCCCTGCATCAAAGCTTGCGAGTACTCGTTCAAGGCGAACGACTCGACCTCGTCCAAGGTGCGGCGGAGATCGGAGGCGAGCTCCGGCGGCAGCTTCTTGTGGTACCAGGCGGTGGCGGTGTAGGTCGGCAGGATGAGGATGTAGGGCATGTCGTTGCCGACGTGGAACTCCTGGTTCTGCCAGTTGAGGACCGAGGAGACGAGGACGACGCCGTTGAGGAACATGCCGTAGCGCTCGTTCAGGTAGAGGGCGAGCCCGGCGGCGCGGGTGGTGCCGTAGCTCTCGCCGGCGACGAACTTGGGCGACGCCCAGCGCTCATTGCGGGTCACCCAGAGGCGGATGAACTCCCCCACCGACTCGACGTCGCTCTTGACGCCGTGGAACTGCTTGGGGTCCTCGCCCGGCACCGCGCGGCTGTAGCCGGTCGACACCGGATCGATGAACACGAGGTCGGTGGCGTCGAGGAGCGAGAACTCGTTGTCGATCAGCCGGCCGGGCGGCGGCAGGCCCATCCCCTGCTCGTCCCGCTCCACGATCTTCGGCCCGAACGCCCCCATATGGACCCACAGCGAGGCCGAACCCGGGCCGCCGTTGAAGGCGAAGGTGACCGGCCGCTCCCCGGGGTCCTTGACGCCGTCGCGGGTGTAGGCGATGAAGAAGACGGAAGCCTTCGCCTTCCCCTCGTCGTCCTTGAGGAGAAGGGTGCCGGCGGTCGCGGTGTAGCCGATCTTCTGCCCATCCAGCGTGATGGAGTGCCGGGTCGTGCTGACCTTCTCCACCGGCGCAGGCTTCTCCTTCTCCTCCGCCTTCTTCTCCCCGCCGACGGGCTTGTCGTCCGCCGGGGCGGACAGGGGCAGGAGCGCGAGCAGCAGCGCGAGGGCGGGGAGAGCGGTTCGCTTGAGCATCGGCAGGCCTCCAGGGATGGGTGAAGGGAAGTACGCTCGTGCAGCGGAATGGTTGCGACAGAGTCGGCGAGAAGCCGGCGCTCCCAGGAATTTAGCGTGCCGCGCTAAGGTTCACTGTCGTCGCGAATGACAGCCTTAGTCGCCTCCACTAAAATCCCCGTCCAGTCCAGGAATTCGCTCCGCCGGCGCCGCGTTCTCTCGTCCAGAGCCGAGCTTTTCGGCCGCCGGCCCGTCCCGATCCGCTAACTCACCGGGCCGTCAGGAGAGGAGCTAAATGTCTGAGCGCTTGAGCCTTCCCGTCCTTCCCCTGAAGGACTTCGTCCTCTTCCCGGGCGTCACCACGCCGATCAACGCCGGCCGTCCGGGGACCCTCCGGGCCATCGAGGCCGCGCTGGCGACCCCCGACCGCATGGTCTTCGCGGTGTCGCAGCGCGACGACGAAAAAGAGGTCAGCCCGGAGAACCTCTACACCATCGGCACCATAGCCCGCATCGGCCAGGTGCAGCGCGGCCTCGCCGGGATGCAGCTCCTGCTGCAGGGCGAGCACCGCGCCATCGCCATGCGCATCGTCGAGCGCGACGGCCGCCTCGAGGCGACGGCGCGCGAGGCCGAGGAGATGCAGCCTCTCGACGCCGAGGGCGCCAGCTTCGTGGCCCTCTTCCGCGAGGTGCGCGAGCGCGCCGCCGAGCTGGGCAGGAAGGCGGGCCTGCCGGACGAGGTCGTGCAGCAGGTGCTGGCCGGCATCTCGGAACCCGGCCGCCTGGCCGACGTCGTCGCTGCCTACACCGACCTGAGCCACCCCCAGCGCCAGAGCCTGCTCGAGACCCTCTCCGTCGAGGAGCGGCTGCAGCGGGTGCTCGTCCACGTCCAGCGCCAGCTCTCCGTCCTGGCGGCGCAGGAGGACATCAAGTCCAAGGTGCAGGAGGAGCTCGGCGACCGCCAGCGCGAGATGTTCCTGCGCGAGCAGCTGAAGGCCATCCAGAAAGAGCTCGGCGAGGGCGACGAGGGAGCCGGCGCCGACGAGCTGCGCGAGAAGCTCGCCAAGCTCGACCTGCCGGAGGAGGCGCGCAAGGAGGTCGACCGCGAGCTCGGCCGCCTGGGGCGCATGGGCCGCGAAGGGATGGAGTCGCAGGTCATCCGCACCTATCTGGAGACCCTCGCCGAGCTGCCCTGGAACGAGCGCAGCGCCGAGCACCTGGACCTCCACGAGGCGGCGCGGGTCCTCGCCGAGGACCACTATGCCCTGGGCGACGTCAAGGACCGCGTGCTCGAGTTCCTGGCAGTCCGCCAGCTCCGGCAGCGGACCGCGGCCAAGGAGGCCGCCGACGCGGCGGCCGAGGAGACGGCGGCCGGCGAGCCCGCGGCGACCCCGCCGACCCCTCCAACCACGCCCGCCGAGCCGGTCGTGCGCGGCAACGAGGACGAGAAGGCCAGGGGGCCGATCCTCCTCTTCGTCGGCCCCCCGGGCGTCGGCAAAACGTCGATCGCCAAGTCGATCGCCCGCGCCATGGGGCGCAAGTACGTCCGCATCTCGCTGGGCGGCGTCCGCGACGAGGCCGACATCCGCGGCCACCGGCGCACCTACGTCGGCGCCATGCCCGGGCGCATCCTGCACGGCATGAAGCAGGCGGGGACCAAGAACCCGGTCTTCCTCCTGGACGAGGTCGACAAGCTGGGCGTCTCCTTCCAGGGCGACCCGGCGAGCGCCCTCCTGGAGGTCCTCGACCCGGCGCAGAACGACACCTTCACCGACCACTATCTGGGGGTACCGTTCGACCTCTCGGAGGTGCTCTTCATCGCCACCGCCAACTTCCTGCAGAACATCCCGGGGCCGCTCCTCGACCGCATGGAGGTGGTGCAGTTCTCCGGCTATACCGAGCGCGAGAAACTTTTCATCGCCCGCCAGTACCTGGTGCCGCGCCAGCTCAAGGAGAACGGCGTCAGCAGCGATCAGCTGACGATCACCGACGAGGCGGTCACCGAGGTGATCACCGCCTACACCCGCGAGGCCGGCGTGCGCCAGCTCGAGCGCGAGATCGGCAAGCTCAGCCGCAAGGTGGCGCGGAAGATCGCCGCCGCCGAGGTCGAGCGGGCCGAGCTCCGTGCGGAGAGCGTCCGCGAGCTCCTGGGCCGCCCCAAGGTGCACCCGGAGCGGGCGTCGCGCGAGGACCAGATCGGCGTGGCGACGGGGATGTACTACTCGCCGACCGGCGGCGACATCATGTTCGTCGAGGCCTCGATCATGCGCGGCAAGGGCGACCTGGTGCTCACCGGGCAGCTCGGCGACGTCATGAAGGAGTCGGCGCGCGCCGCCTGGAGCTACGCGCGGTCGCACGCCGCCAGCCTGGGGATCAAGGACGACGCCTTCGACCGCGACCTCCACATCCACGTGCCGGCCGGCGCCATCCCCAAGGACGGCCCCTCGGCGGGCGTCACCATGGCGACCGTCCTCGTCTCCGCCCTGTCGGGGCGGCCGGCGCGCCATGACATCGCGATGACCGGCGAGATCACCCTCTCCGGCCGCGTGCTGCCCATCGGCGGCGTCAAGGAGAAGGTCCTGGGCGCCGTGCGGTCGGGCATCACCAAGATCGTGCTGCCGAAGGATAACGAGGCGGACCTCGAGGACCTGCCGCAGGAGGTGCGCGACACCCTGGAGGTCTATCCCTGCGACGAGCTGGGAGAGGTGCTCGCCCTGACGCTCCGCGGCGCCTCGTTCCGCGGCGGCAAGCTGCTCTTCGGCGACGAGGAGCCGCTGGTCGCCGCGCCGGAGCCCTTCCCCGGCGAGCTGCACAACTGAGCAGCCGCCGAGGCCGCAAGCCCTCGAGCCCCGCATGCCGTCCGCATGCGGGGCTTTTTTCGTCAGCGCAGGAAACGCAGCGATTCCACGCAGGGGACACCCGCTCCCCGGCGGGAGATCCACAGGTAGGGCATGCCCGGCGCGGCCGGAGCGGCTGGCGCGATCGGAGCCAGGGGGATGGCGACCTCCGCCCACTCTCCGGCCGGCAGGGCCGCCCGCGCCCGCGGCGCGCCCATGGGGCCGCGGGAGTCGCCGGCGGTCGCCAGCACCTCGCCGCCCGCGAGCAGCAGCATGGCGACGGCCAGGCGCGCGGAGCGCATCCCTGCCGGCACCGTGACCCCCACGCTGCCGAACACTGGCCGGCAGCCCTGGAGCGACGGCCGGCCGCCGGGGCCGGCTTCCAGGAGCGCCAGGCTCGGCTTGCCGTTGCCGGGCGGCTGGAGCCAGCGGATGCCGGCGCGCTCCTCGTCGGGCAGATAGGCGAAGTCGATCCCTTCCCCCTTGAGCGCGGTGTCCTGGAGCAGCTCCTTCCGGACGGCGGTCAGGACGGTGTCGTCCGCCGCGAAGCGGCCCGGCAGGAGGGGCGCGCCGAGGAGCTCGGGGACGAGCGTCAGCGCCGGCGTCACGGCAGCGATCTCCGGCGGGCGCGCCCGGCGGGCGAGGCTCTCGACCAGCGCTCCCGCCCCGTGGCGGTAGGCGCGGGTGAGGTCGGGGTTGCCCAATCCCATGACGTCGATGGCCGGGCCGTCGTGGACGATGGCGAGGAGGCCGGCGTCGTTCAAGAGGAGGACCCGCTCGTGGCCGTGCGCCGCGAGCCAGGCGAGAGCGGGGGCGTGGGTGCGGTAGAGGTGGACGGCGTCCTCCGTGTACAGCCGCGCCCAATGCGGCAGGGCGAGGAGAAGGGGGAGGGGCAGGAGGAGGACGGTCCAGCGGTGGCGCCCCCAACCGCGGGAAACGATCAGGCGCTCGGCCGCGAGGCCCAGGCCAGCGGCCGCCAGCACCCAGGCGCAGGCCAGGCCGGCGTGGTGGTGGCGCATCTCCTGCCAAGTGAGGACGCCGGACAGCGGGGCGAGGGCGACGAGCGCCGCCCAGGCGACGGCCAGCGGGAGGAGGCGGCCGAGGGACTGCGGGAGAGCCCGCGGGCGCAAGGCTGCCGCTGCCGTCGCAGCCACGGTGGCTAGAGCGAGCCATCCCACCGGCGGCCAGAGGATGCCGCGCGAGCCGGTGCCCAGGTAGACGGGGAGCAGCAGATCGCGGAAAGTGTAGAGATACTGGAAAACGAGGGTCCCCGGCGGCACGAAGGGGGCGGCGAGCCAGGACTTGGCGATGGCGCCGGCCGGCTGGAGCTCGCCGGTCAGCAGGCGGTCGAGGAGCGCCAGCCCTGCTCCCGGAAGAAGAACCAGGACGGCCATCCCCAGCCGTCCCGCCGGTCCGCCAATCCTGCTCGGGAATGGCGAGCCGCCGAGGAGGACGGCGATGGCGGCAAGGAGAGCCAGCAGTCCGTTCTCCGGACGCACGAGAGGCAGGATGGCGACGAGGACGAGCGCCCAGACCCCTGCCGTCCCGCGGCCTCTCCCGTCGACGCCAGCGCGCCCCTCGATCCACAGGGCGCAGGCGAGGACGATCAGGCCGGCGTTCAAGGCGCTCTCCATCCCCGCCACCGCCCCCAGGCCGACCGGCCCGGACCAGACGGCGGCCAGCCCGGCGGCCAAGGGCCAGGGGTCCGGGAGGCCGAGGGCGCGGAGGGCGCGGGCTGCGGCCGCCCCCAGCAGCCAGAGCGAGAGGACGCCGACGAGGCGCGACCACCACGACCAGACGGCGAGGTCGCGCGACAGCCAGTGCGCGGGGACGAGGAGCCAGGGGAGGATGAACGACGAGGCACCGGTCGAGGGCTCGCCGGGGCTCCACTCCAGCGGGCGCCCGCGGGCCGCCTGCTGGGCGTAGCGGATGAAGATGTAGGCGTCGTCGAAGGGCAGGAACCAGGACGGGCAGGCGACGGCTGCGGCGGGCCGCCCGGTCGGAGCGGCGGCCCCCGCGCGCGCCAGCAGGCCGAGCGGCAGCGTGCAGACGCGGGCGAAGAGCAGGGCGGCGAGGAGGAGGAGGACGGCCTCGAGGACCCGCGCGCGCCGCACGCTGGCGAAGCGGCTCATGGCGCCTCGCGCAGCGATTGGCAGCGCCCCACCGGCTAGGCCCGCAGATGGTCCGGGCGCCAGCTCTGGATCTGCTTCTTGATAGCGTTCTGGTCCTTGATCCCCTCGTCGAGGACCTTGCGGGCGAGGGCGGGCAGCTCGGCGTCGCTGGCGAAGCGGAGGGCGACGCACTGGCCGCGGGAGAGCTCCCCCAGCCGGGGAGCCAGGTCGGGCGCCAGGCGCTGAATCCGGATCTGCTCCTCCAGGCGGATGACCCGGTCCTGCACGGTGATCGCGAACTGGCGGGTGTAGAAGAAGAGGAGGAGGAGAGCGATCCCCACCAGCAGGCCGTCCAGGAAGGCGTAGGCGAAGGGGCGCACGAAGACCACCTTGTAGAGCCAGAAGAGGACGTTCAAGAGCAGGATTCCCGAAGTCACGAAGTGGAAGCCGGGGACGTACCGGCGGTGGTTCTCATAGGTCTGCGGGGGTGTCGTATCGGCCATGATCTTCTCCTTGCGGGGTTCATCGAGTGGCGGCGGAGCCACCCGAATCGGCCGAATCCCACCTTATCCGAAAGGGGGCTCGGCGGATTTTTCGCGCGCGGCAATTTTTCGTATGGTAGCGCAAAGCGACCGCCCTCGGGGCGGGCGAGGAGAGCAGACCTTGGGCGAGGCCGGAGGGGCCGGAACAGTCGGAGAAGTCGCAGTCGAGGCCTGGGACGCCTTCGTCGACGGCTTCCTCGAACGTTACTTCGCCGCCCACCCGACCTTCGCCGCTGCCGCCGGCCGGCACGACTTCGACGGCCTGCTCCCGGACTGGAGCCCGGAGGGGCTCGCCGCCGAGGCCGGAAGGCTCCGCGAGGAGCGCCGGAAGGCCGCCGCTTTCGACCCCGCCGCGCTCGACGCGGAGCGGCGCTTCGAGCGCGACGCCCTGCTCGCCCAAATCGACGGCGAGCTCTTCTGGTGGAGCGCCGCCGAGGCGCCGCTCCGAAACCCGCTCTTCTACTCCGCCCCGCTCGACCCCGCTCTCTACCTGACGCGCGAGTACGCGCCGCTTCAGGAGCGGCTGCGCGCCTACGTCGCTTACGCCCGCGCCGTGCCGCGGGCCGCCGCCGAGATCCGCGCCAACCTGCGGACGCCGCTGCCGCGCACCTTCGTCGAGCTCGGGCGCCTCACCTTCGGCGGCCTGGCCGACTACTACGAGCGCGAAGCGCCGGCGGCCTTCGCCGCCGTTCGCGATCCGTGGTTGGAGAGCGAATTCAAGGTGGCCAACGCCGCCGCCGCCGCGGCGATGCGGGAGCTCGATGCCTGGCTCGCCGCCCAGGAAGGGGAGGCGAACGGCGACTTCCGGCTGGGGGCGAGCCTCTTCAGCGAAATGCTGGCGGCGACCGAGCGGGTCGAGGGCGTGTCGCTCGCCGAGCTCGAGGCGGCGGGCCGGGCGGACCTCGAGCGGAACCTCGGCCGCCTCGAGGAGGCCTGCGCCGCCTACGCCCCCGGCCTCACGGTCGCCGAGTGCATTTCCCGCATCAACCGCGAGAAGCCCGAGGGCGGGCCGCCGCGACCGGCCCGCCGCCAGCTCGCCGGCCTCAAGGCCTTCGTCGTCGAGCAAGGGCTGGCCGGCATCCCGGGCGACGAGCAGGCGCTGGTGGCGGAGGCGCCGCCCCACCAGCGCTGGAACTCGGCCTACATCGACATCCCCGGACCGCACGAGCGGGGGATGCCCGCCATCTACTACATCTCCCCGCCCGACCCCGCCTGGACCGCGGAGGAACGCGAGGCCTACATCCCGGGGGCGGCCGAGCTCCTCTTCACCAGCGTGCACGAGGTGTGGCCCGGTCACTTCCTGCAGTTCCTGCACTCCAACCGCGCCGCCTCGCCCATCGGCCGCACCTTCGTCAGCTACGGCTTCGCCGAGGGCTGGGCGCACTACGCGGAGGAGATGGTATGGGAGGCCGGCTTCGGCGCCGGCGATCCGCGGGTGCAGATCGGCCTCTTGCAGAACGCTCTCCTGCGCAACGTCCGCTACGTCGTCGCCATCGGCCTGCACGCCGGGGAGATGACGCTGGCGGAGGCCGAGCGCCGGTTCCGCGAGCAGGGGCATCTCGACGCCGCCAGCGCCCGCCAGCAGGCGGCCCGCGGCACCTTCGACCCCGCTTACCTCAACTACACCCTGGGGAAGCTCATGGTGCGCAAGCTGCGCGACGACTGGACGGCCCCCCGCGGCGGCCGCGCCGCCTGGCGCGCCTTCCACGACCGCCTCCTCTCGTTCGGCGGCCCGCCCCTGCCGCTCGTCCGGCGGGAGATGCTGGGCGGCGTCGCCGGCTCGCTGCTCTAAAGCTGGAGGCCGGGAGGAACGCTCTTCTACTCCTGCTTCGCGGCCTGCCCTACCTCACCGTGACCGAGACGTCGACCGACATCCCCGGCCGCAGGAGGTGCTGCGGGTCCTGGCCCTTGTCGAGGTTGACGCGGACGGGCAGGCGCTGGACGACCTTGACGAAGTTGCCGGTGGCGTTCTCCGGCGGCAGCAGGCTGAAGCGCGAGCCGGTGGCGGCGGCGATGCTCTCGACTTTGCCGGTGTAATCCCGGTTGTAGCTGTCGACGTGCACCCTTGCCGATTGACCGGGCCGGATGCGCTCGAGCTGGGTCTCCTTGAAGTTGGCGGTGACCCAGACCTGCTCGACCTCGATGACGGTCAAGAGCTCCTGGCCCGGCTGCACCCGCTGTCCGGTCTCGACCGACCGCCGGCCGATGATGCCGGAGACGGGGGCGATGATCCGGGTGTGCGCGAGGTTCAGCCGCGCCAGCTCGAGCTGGGCGCGGGCTCGCGCGAGGTCGGCGCCGGCCGAGCCCGACTGGGCGCGGGAGGCGGCGATCTGCTGGGGGGCCGCGCTCGCCTTGAGGACGTTGCCCTGCTGCTCTCCGATCTTGCCCTCGGCCTCGCCGACGCGGCCTTGGGCGGCGGCGACGTCGGCCTTGGCGCCGGCGAGCGCCGCCCGCGCCGCCTCCGCCTCGGTCACCCGCCGCTCGTACTCGGAGCGCGAGAT
>DATNKQ010000135.1:0-26221 GCA_035603315.1 Thermoanaerobaculia bacterium | reverse complement strand
TCCCGGCGTTCGACCGGCTCCTCGACGAGCTGGCCGCGGGGGAGGCCGCCGGCGAGCAGCCGGTCGAACGCCGGGAGCGCGGTCAAGAGGGGCTCGCGATCGGCTTCCTGGCGGGCGCGCGCCATCTCGCGGGCGCTCTTCACCCGCGCGCGGAGCGCCGGAGGGAGGGCGGAGCGCAGGCGCTGGAGCCCGCCGTCGAGCGGCCCCGTGGGCGCCTGCTCGAGGAGGGGGGCGATGGGGATGACGGGGGATGAAATCATGGTCTCGGCCTCGGTTCCGCGGCTTGAATATAAAGCGATAGTCCAGCGTAAGTCAAGGGTAAAGATTTTATGGATAAATGTTTTAAATCGAACAAAGTAGAGTGCTGCCAATGACTTGTGAGCAGATTAGCGGCTTTATCACCTCCCGGCGTGCTCCCGAGAACGGTGGCGACAAAGACGAACAAAGAAGGCTTCTAAAAAACCTTGCAAATCAGGTCCTGGAATCCAGGCTAAGATCCCGGGGATGGACGTTTCCGACCTGCGCCGGGAGTACGTGGCGGGGGGGCTCTCCGAGGCCGACCTCGTCCAAAACCCCATCCTCCAGTTCAAGGGCTGGCTCGGCCAGGCCCTGGAGATCGACCTCAAGGACGCCACGGCGATGACGCTGGCGACCGCCGACGCCGCCGGCCGGCCGACGGCCCGCATCGTCCTGCTCAAGGGCTGCGACGAGCGCGGCTTCGTCTTCTTCACCAATTACGAGAGCCGGAAGGGGCGAGAGCTGGCAGCGAACCCGCGGGCGGCCCTGGTCTTCTTCTGGGCCGCCCTCGACCGCCAGGTGCGGATCGAGGGGACGGTCGAGCGGACCTCGCGCGAGGAGTCGGCCGCCTACTTCGCCACCCGCCCCCTGGGCGCCCGGCTAGGGGCCTGGGCGTCGCGGCAGAGCCGGGTCCTCGCCGGCCGCGAGGAGCTGGAGCGGGAGTTCGCGGCGCAGGAGGCGCGGTTCGCCAGAGGCGAGGTCCCGCTGCCCGATTTCTGGGGCGGCTTCCGCCTGCGCCCCGAGGCGATCGAGTTCTGGCAGGGCCGGGCGAGCCGCCTCCACGACCGCTTCCGCTACGAGCGCTCCGGCGACGGAGCCTGGCGCGTCGAGCGGCTCGCCCCCTGAAAAACCGCTAGACGGTCAGGGCGTGCGCGAAGTGGGTGAGCACGCTCACCGGCAGCGAGACGTCGACGTCGGCGTCGCCGCCGCGCACCCGCACCGTCAGCGTACGCCCCTCCTTGACGAAGCGGACCGACTGGCCGTGGTCGAGGACGTCGACGAGCACGGCGTCCGGACAGCGTTCGATCTCCCGGAAGAGGGCGGCGAGGGCAGGTCCCTTGCAGTCCAGCTCCGCGCGCATGTGAGCCCGCTCACCGGCAGGGATCGCTAGCGGCAGGAAGGCGATGCCGGCATGGAGAAACGCCGCCGGCACGGGCAGATAGAAGTGTCGGCCATCCTCCTTCTCATGCACCTGCACGGTCACCAGCCCGCTGGCCGCCACCGTGGCGGCCAGCAGCAGGCCGGAGCCCACGAGGAGGACGGCGAGGCTGCCGGCGACGATAGCGAAGGTCCTGGTTCCACGCGTCATGGCGATCTCCTAGCGGCCTTCCGCAGCGCCGTCGACCCACACCCGGACGGTGTCCTGCTCGTCGTTGACGGTCACCAGCTCGCCCTCTCCCTGGCGCGCTAGCGCCTCGATGGCGGCGCCGACGTTGAACTCGTCGCCGCTGCCCGAGAGCAGGGCCTCGACCACCGCCACCGGGACCCGGACGTCCACCTGCGAATGCTTCCCGTGGCGGTCGTCCGCCCGGATGAGCAGGTAGCGGCCACTCTTCGAGACCTTGACCTTGCCGTCCTTCTCGTCGACGGTGACGAAGTTCGCGTCCGGAGCGTCCTTGACCGAGCGCCAGAGCTCGCGCAGGTCGGCGACGCTCATGTCGCGGCCGTCGATGCGCATCTTGCCGTGATGCCCGCCGGAGTGCCGGGCGTCTTCGGGGATGAGGGCGGTGGCCGCCTGCACCACCGAGAGCGGGAGGTTGACGTTGACCCGCCCGCCGTCCGCCTCGCGGACGTTGACGTGCAGCCAGAGGTCCGAAGCCTGCGCGGCCCCGGCGAAGGAAACTGCCATCATCGAGGTCATCGCCGCCATCGCGGCGAGAGTCGCCATCCAAGTCTTGCCTTTCATGATCTCTGCCTCGCTTTCTCGAAGCGTGTTCGCTTCTGCCGACAAGACGACGGAGCCGCCTGCTTTGTTTCACCCTCCGCCCCGCCGTACAATCCGCGCGACGCACGAGAACGCATTTCGGGAGGTGTCGATGTCGACGGAGCGGGACCGCCCTTCGCCCCCGGCCGCGGGGCTCGATCGCCGGAGCTTCCTGGGGTTCTTCGCCGGGCTCGGAGTGGTCGCCGGCGCCCTGCCGGAGCTGCTCTTCGCGGAGGTGGAGAAGGGCAAGGCGATCACCCGCGAGACGCTGGCGGACGCCGAGACGCTCTCCGGCCTCCACTTCACCGATCCGCAGCGCGAACTGATGCTGAAAGGGTTGGCGGAGCTGCGGGAGGGCTACACGCACCTGCGCGAGGTGGCGCTCGCCAACGACGTACCGCCCGCCTTCCACTTCGATCCCCGGCTGCCCAAGGGCGAGCGCGAGGAGCCGGTCAGGGCAGCGTTCGCGCTGAGCTCCGGCCCGCTCCCGCCGCTGCCGGCCGCGGAGAAGTTGGAAGAGCTGGCCTATCTCCCCCTCGCTGACCTGGCGCGTCTGGTGCAGGCCCGCCGGGTGTCCTCCACCGCCCTCACCCGGATGTACCTCGCTCGTCTGCGGCGGCTCGACCCCGTCCTCCACGCGGTCATCACCTTCACCGAGGAGAAGGCTCTGGAGCAGGCCGAGCGGGCCGACCGCGAGATCGCCGCCGGCCGCTACCTCGGGCCGCTCCACGGCATCCCCTGGGCGGCGAAGGACCTGCTCGCCGTGCGCGGCTACCCGACCACCTGGGGCTCGGTCCCCTTCAAGAGCCAGGTGCTCGACGCCGACGCCACGGTGGTCCGGCGGCTGGAGCGGGCGGGGGCGGTGCTGATCGCCAAGACCGCGGTCGGCGAGCTCGCCTGGGGCGATGTCTGGTTCGGCGGCATGACCCGCAATCCCTGGAAGCCCGAACAGGGGTCGAGCGGCTCTTCGGCGGGATCGGCGGCGGCGACCGCGGCGGGCGCCGTGGGGTTCGCCATTGGTACCGAGACCCTGGGCTCCATCGTCTCCCCCTCGACCCGCACCGGAACGACCGGGCTGCGCCCCACCTTCGGGCGGGTGAGCCGGCACGGGGCGATGGCGCTCGCCTGGACGATGGACAAGGTCGGGGTCCTCGCCCGCGGCGTCGAGGACTGCGCTGCGGTCTTCCACGCCATCCACGGTCCCGACGGCCTGGACGACACGGTGATCGACGCCCCCTTCGCCTGGGACCCGCGGCGCGACCCGCGGCGGCTCAAAGTGGGCTACGCCAAGGCCCTCTTCGAGGCCAAGCCGCAGGAGGGCCGCGAGGAGACGCACGCCCTCGACCGGCAGACCCTGGCGGCGCTCCGCGAGCAGGGCTTCGACCTTCTGCCGATTGACCTCCCGAGCGACCTGCCGGCGCAGGCCCTCTCCATCATCCTGAGCGCCGAGGCGGCGGCCGCCTTCGACGAGCTGACGAGGAGCGGCCGCGACGAGCTGCTGGTCCGCCACTTGGAGGAGAACGCCTGGCCGAACGTCTTCCGCCAGGGGAGGACGATCCCGGCGGTCGAGTACATCCAGGCCAACCGCGTGCGGACGCTCGCCATGCGCGAGATGAAGAAGCTGATGTCGGGGGTCGACGTCTACGTGGCGCCGACGTTCGGCGGCGCGAACCTCCTGCTCACCAACCTGACTGGGCACCCGGCCGTGGTGCTGCCCAACGGTTTCAAGAAGGACGGCACGCCGGCCAGCATCACCTTCACCGGCCGCCTCTTCGGAGAGGCGGACCTTCTGGCGGTCGCCAAGGTCTACCAGGACGGCACCGGCTTCCACCGCCGGCACCCAACGCTATAGACCGCATTTCTCACCGCCTCGGGAGCGGAGACCCGGAGCGGCCCGCTCCCATTCCCAGGAGATTCCTGTTCGCCGGAGGCTATAGAGAAGCAGGCTGTCTCGGAGGGTCTGGACCGGAACGCCGCAGGCGCGGGCCTCCGCAGGGTCGAAGCGGCGAGGTGGTTCGAAATGCGCTACAGCCTCTCCAGCTCCTCGATCTGCTCGCGTACGAGATCGAAGCCGCTCTGCCAGAAGGTCCGGTCGGCGATGTCGATGCCGAGCTCGGCGAGGACGTCCGCCGGGCGCGCCGAGCCGCCGTAGGAGAGGAGCTTCAGATAGCCGGGCTTGAAAGCCTCCCCCTGCTCCTGGAAGCGGCGGTAGAGCGCCAGCACCAGGAGCTGGCCGAAGCTGTAGGCGTAGCAGTAGAAGGGAGTGCTGTAGAGGTGGGGGATGCAGAGCCACTCGTACTGGAACTCGGAGGGGACATCGACGCTGTCGCCGAACTGCTCGGCGAGCTTGGCGGCATAGATGCCGTTGACCTCCTCGAGCGAAGCGCCGCGGACGATGGCCGCGTGGGCCGCGATCTCGAAGAGCACGAAGAAGGACTGCCGGAGGACCGTGGCGTAGACGTCGTCGACCGCCGAGGCCAGGATCTCGCGGCGGGTGACGGGATCGCGCTCGTCCTTGAGCAGGCGGTCGGTCATCAGCATCTCGCCGAAGACCGAGGCGGTCTCGGCGAGCGGCAGCGAGGCGTGCTGAGTGAGGCACGAGTGGCGTTCGGCGAGCATGCTGTGGACGGCATGGCCGAGCTCGTGCGCCAGGGTCGCCACGTCGCGCACCCGGCCGGCGAAGTTGACCAGCACCCAGGGGGTCAGGCGCGGGCCGACGGTATTGCAGAAGGCGCCGCTCCGCTTCCCCTTCCGCAGCTCCGAGTCGATGTGGTTCTCGGCGAAGACGCGCTCCGCCTGGGTGGCGAAGAGGGGATGGAAATCGTGGAAGGTGTCGAGCACCGAGCGCACCGCCTCGGCGTAGGGGATCTCGCGGTCGGAGGAGGCGAGCGGGGCGTAGATGTCGTAGCGCCGCAGCCGCTCCATCCCCAGCCAACCGGCCTTGAGCCGGAAGTAGCGCTGGAAAAGGTGGACGTTCGCCCGCGTGACATCCAGGAGGGCATCGACGGCGGCGTCGGGCACGTCGTTGTCGACGTTCCGGACCGCGATCGGCGAGCCGTATCCCCTGAGGCCGACGTTCTCGTCGTGCCAGTCGCGCACCCGGTTGATGTAGATCTGCCCGAGGATGGTGGCCTCGGCCTGGTAGACGCGGTTGAGTTCCTGGTAGGCGGCGGCGCGCAGGTCGGACCGCGGCGAGAAGGTGTGGGAGAGGAGGGCGTCGCGGGTCAGCCGCTTGACCTCGCCGTCGACCTCCAAGGTGAACTCGAGGCGGTTGGTGAGCATCGAGTAGAGGGTGGTCAGGGCGGCGATGCCGTTGTCGTCCTTGAGGTTGATGATCTGCTCGGAGCGCTCGTCGAGGGTGAAGGAGCGGAAGCGGCGGACATCCTCCAGGAAGTGCCGGAGGTCGGCGTCGGCGGGGTCCTTGGGCAGGAGGGCGGCGGCCTCGGCGTCGCCGAGCTCCTTCCACCAGATGCCGAAGAAGAGGACGCGGTTCGAGGCCTGGGTGGTCACCTGCCGCACCCGGTTGCGGAAGGTCAGGGCGTCCGGATTCCCGGTGTCCTCATAGAACCAGAGCCAGGCGTAGCTCGACAGCTCCGAGAGCTGCTCGACCAGCGCCTCGTAGCGGCGGACAATGTTTAAGAAATCCTCCGGATCCATGTCCGGCCGCAGGACGTCGCGCTGCTTCTCGAAGTCGGCGACGGCGGTCTCGAGCGCGGCCAGGCGGCCGGCGACGACCGCTTCATCGGGCGAGGGAAGAAGGTCGGAGAGGTCCCACCGGCCGAGCCGGTAGGACGTTTTCTGATCGGTGGCGAGAACCATCCTACGGATAGTCGTCCAGCTTGTCGAGCGGCAGACCGCAGGGATAGAAGAGGTTGAAGACCGGCTGCTCGATCAGCTCGGCGAAGTGGAGGAGCAGCGGCCCGTACTCCTCGATGCCGGACTGGCCGGCCTCGATCTGCTGGTACTCCTCCTTCGGGATCTCGAGCTGCTCGGCCATCTGCTCCGCTGTCTTCTGGCGCCGCTCGCGGTGCTTCTGGATGAGCTGTCCGGCTTGCCCCGGCTTGCAGTCGGCCGACTTGCCGCTATCGGCCAGCAGCCGGGAGGTCGGCGTCTCCAGCTTGATGGCGATGCGGGCGAGCAGCGGCCCCCATTTTTCGGCCGGCGAGCTGCCGGCCTCGACCTCCCGGTAAGCGTCGTCCGCGAGGCCGAGCTTGCTCGCGGTGTCCTCGAGGGAGAGCTTCTTGCGCTCCCGCTCCTTCTTCAGCACGTCTCCCAGTTTCACTGTCCCCTCCTTGTCAGCGGCGACCCGGGACGACGTCCGCGCGAGGCCCGGCCGGGCTCGATTGGCGATCCCCAGTGCCACTCCTTCAAGGCGGCAGATGGTAGCACAGCTATGTCTGCCTTAGCATCTGCTCCAAAGGCGCTATCCGGGCGGTGGAGAGGGCGCGCGACCCTTCGAGTAAGCTTCCGCGCGTGCCGATCCCCTATACCGGACAGCTCGCCGCGCTCGGCACCGCCGGGTGCTGGGCGGCCTCGGCCCTGGCCTTCGAAGCGGCGGGGCGGCGCATCGGCTCGCTGGCGGTCAACCTCCTGCGGCTGCTCGTCGCCTTCGGCCTCCTGACGCTCGTCGGCTGGCTCGCCCGCGGCCTGCCGCTGCCCGTCGACGCCTCGCGCCACGCCTGGCTCTGGCTGGGGATCTCCGGCCTCGTGGGCTTCGCCTTCGGCGATCTCTGCCTCCTGCGCGCCTTCCTCGTGCTCGGGCCGCGCCTCTCGACGCTGATGATGTCGCTGGCGCCGCCGATGACGGCCCTCATCGGCTGGCTCGTCCTCCACGAGACGCTGTCGCGGCGGAACCTCGCGGGCATGGCGATGACCGTCGCCGGGATCGCCTGGGCGGTCCTCGAGCGCCCGGCGGCGCCCGGCGAGTCGTCCTTCCAGCGGCCGCGGCATCCCCTGGCCGGCATTGCCTTGGGGGCCGGCGGGGCGCTCGGCCAGGCCGGGGGCCTGGTGCTCTCGAAGCTCGGCATGGGCTCCTACAACGCCTTCGCGGCCACCCAGGTACGGGTCCTCGCCGGCATTGCCGGCTATGCCGCCATCCTCGCCGTCCTCCGCTGGTGGCCGCGGGTGTTCTCCGCCCTGCGCGACCCGGCAGCCCTGGGATTCACCTCGATCGGCGCCTTCTTCGGGCCTTTCCTCGGCGTCTCCCTGTCGCTTATCTCCGTCCAGCGCACCCTGACCGGGGTCGCCGCCAGCATCATGGCGATGACCCCCATCCTCATCATCCCAGCCGTCGTCGTGCTGCGCAAAGAGCGGGTGGGGATCGGCGGCGTCACCGGCGCGGTGGTGGCGGTGGCGGGCGTCGTGCTCCTCTTCTTGTGATGGACGGCGGGGAAGAGCGCGCCGCCGCGGCCCGGCGGGAAGGGCCTGCCGGCCGCCGGGCCGCCAGCCTGGTGGCCGCCGGCATCCTCCTCTCCCGCCTCTCCGGCTTCGTCCGCCAGCGGGTCTTCGCCCACTTCTTCGGTAACGGCGACGCCGCCGACGCCTTCAACGCCGCTCTCAAGATCCCCAACCTGCTGCAGAACCTTTTCGGCGAAGGGGTCCTCTCCGCTTCCTTCATCCCCGTCTATGCCGGCCTCCTCGGCCGCGGCGACGACAAGGAGGCGGGGCGCGTCGCCGGCGTGGTGGCGACGCTCCTCTCTCTGGTGACCGCCCTTCTCGTCCTCTTGGGCCTCGTCGCCACGCCGCTCCTCATCGGCGTCATCGCGCCGGGCTTCTCCGGGGAGAAACAGGCGGTGACGATCCGCCTCGTCCGCATCCTCTTCCCCGGCGTCGGCCTCCTCGTCCTCTCCGCCTGGTGCCTGGGGGTCCTCAACAGCCACCGGCGCTTCTTCCTCTCCTACGCGGCGCCCGTGGTGTGGAGCGCGGCGATGATCGCCGCCATGCTCGCCTGCGGCGGGGGGACGCCGCTCTACCGGCTGGCGGCCATCGTCGCCGTCGCCGCCTCGCTCGGCTCGGCCGCCCAGCTGGCCGTCCAGCTCCCCACCGTCCTGGCGCTCCAGAAGGGCCTCCGGCTCTCCTTCGACACCGCCTCCGCCAACGTGCGCGCGGTGTTCGCCAACTTCGGTCCGGTCGTCCTCTCGCGCGGCGTCGTGCAGGTCAGCGCCTACGTCGATCAGCTGCTCGCCAGCTTCCTGGGGACCGGGGCGGTGGCCGGGCTCTCCTACGCGCAGCTCCTCTACACCCTGCCGATCAGCCTCTTCGGGATGTCCATCTCCGCCTCCGAGCTGCCGGAGATGTCGCGCGCCACCGGCGCCGCCGATCCCGCGGGGGGAGGTATGGCCGGCGAAGAGGTTGCGGCCTACCTGCGGGGCCGGCTGTCCGCCGGCCTGCGGCGGATCGCCTTCCTGGTGGTGCCGTCGGCGGTCGCCTTCCTCGCTCTGGGCGACGTCATCGCCGGCCTTCTCTACCAGACCGGCAAGTTCACCCGCGGCGACGCCCTCTACGTCTGGGGGATCCTCGCCGGCTCGGCTGTCGGCCTCCTGGCCTCGACCATGGGGCGCCTCTACTCCTCGACCTTCTATGCCCTGCGCGACACCCGCACGCCGCTGCGCTTCGCCCTCGTGCGGGTGGCGCTGACGACCGGCCTGGGCTGGCTCTGCGCCCTGCCGCTGCCGCCGGCCCTGGGGCTCGACCCGCGCTGGGGCGCGGCCGGTCTCACCGCCTCGGCCGGCATCGCCGGCTGGGTGGAGTTCCTCCTCCTCTCCCGCGGGCTCAAGGCGAGGATCGGCGGCGCCGAGCTGCCGGCCTCCTTCCTCGCCCGCCTGTGGGGCGCCGCCGTCGCCGGCGCGGCTCTCGCCTGGGGCGTCAAGCTCCTCGCCTTCGGCCGCTGGCCGGGACATCCGTTCCTCGCCGGCATCGCCGTCCTCGCCCCTTACGGCGTGGTCTATCTCGGGACGGCGAGCCTCTTGGGCGTCAAGGAGGCGCGGCAGCTCGCCGCCGGCGCGCTGCGGCGGATCCCGGGACGGCGGTAACCTATCGGCGCTGCGGAAGGAGACGCCATGAGCCGCTACGACTTCCTCCTCGACACCTATGACACCGAGCGCCTGAAGACGCTCTCCGTGTGGTCCAGCTTCGCCGACGCCGACCTGCGCTTCCGCCCGGCGCCGCGGGCGCGCACCCCGCACGAGCAGATGGTGCATCAGTGCGTGAGCGAGGACCTCTGGATGAAGGGGATGCTGGGCATCGATCTCGGCGAGCCGCCGCTGCCTCCGGAGGAGACGCGGCTCGAGTTCATCCGCCGCTACGCCGCGGTCTCGGCCCGCCGGCTCGAGGCCCTGCGCGCCGAGCCGGAGCCCTGGTTCGAGGAGCCCACCCGCTTCTTCGACGTCGAGCGCTCCCGCGCCTGGGTGCTGACGCGCCGCATCGCCCACACCGCTCACCACCGCGCCCAGCTCACCGTCTACCTGCGTCTCTTAGGCCGGGATCTCCACTCGACGTACGGGCCGACCGCCGACACCGGCGGCCTGTTCCAGAACCAGGCGCCGGTGATCTATCGCTACGGCTCGGTCGACGAGCTCCTGCAGGCGGAAGCCGCAGGCGGCGCGCCCCGTCCGCTGCCCGGACCCGGCGCCAAGAGCCCAACCGAGCGGCCGGGCTGATCCATTCGCTCCGCGCGACTTTTCAGGGTTCTTAATTCGTTAAGGATCAGGGGCTCGGCAAGCGCGCGAAAAAATGGTATATTGCGCCGCCATGAGCGCGCGAGCCTTCGGTTCTGGAACGATTTCCTTCGGTCTGGTTTCGATCCCGGTGAAGCTCTACTCCACGGGCGAGGCCGCGGCCGGCATCCATCTCAACATGCTGCACAAGAAGTGCGGTACCCGTCTGCGGCAACAGTACGTCTGTCCGACCGACGACGAGGTGGTGGGAAAAGAAGACATTGTGAAAGGTTATGAATACGCGCGTGGACAGTATGTTCTGTTCACGGAAGAAGAGCTCAAGGCGCTGACGCCGGAGGCTACCAACGCGATCGAGATCGCCGAGTTCGTGCCCATCGAGAAGGTCGATCCGATCTACTTCGAGAAGTCCTACTACCTGGGCCCCGACCGCGGCGGCGACCGTCCCTATCGCCTGCTCGCCGAGGCGATGAAGGAGACCGGCCGGGCGGCGCTCGCCCGCTACTCGTCGCGCGGCAAGGACTACCTGGTCCTGCTGCGGCCGTTCTCGCAGGGCCTGGTCCTGCAGCAGCTCCGCTACGCCGACGAGATCCGCGACTTCAGCGAGGTGCCGATCGGCCAGGCCGACGTCAAGGACAACGAGCTGCAGCTCGCCGTCCGGCTGGTCGACCAGATCGCCTCCGACGTCTTCCGGCCCGACGCCTACGAGGACGAGGTGCGCAAGAAGGTCCGCGACCTCATCGAGAAGAAGGTCCAGGGCCAGGAGATCACCGCCGAGCCGGCCGAGGCCCCCAAGGCGCAGATCGTCGATCTCATGGAGGCGCTGAAGGCGAGCCTGGCCGCCAGCCAGTCGTCCTCGGCCGCGCCCGGTGCCGCGGCGGCGAAGGGGGACGCCCGCAAGCCTCCCAAGCCCTCGCCGCGCCAGCCGGCAGCCGCGGCGCCCGCCAAGGCGGCCGCAGCGCCGGCGCGCAAGCGAGCCGCCAAGAGTTAGCGTCCCGTCTCAAGTTCCCCGGCGCGAGTTACACTGAGGGCGATGGATCGCCCCAGCTCCCGCGGCGGGTACTCCACCCGCGACGTGGCGACGATGCTCGGCCTCTCGCCGGGCCAGGTCCGCTCCTACGTGCGCGCCGGTTCCCTGACCCCGCCGCGTGGACCCCGCGGCGAGCTCCGTTTCTCCTTCCAGGACCTCGTCCTCCTGCGCACCGCCCAGGGGCTGGTGCGCGCCCGGGTCCCCGGCCGGCGGGTGCGCCAGGCCCTGCGCATGCTCAAGGAGCAGCTCCCCAGCGGCCGGCCGCTGTCGGCGGTCCGCATCTCCGCCGACGGCAAGCAGGTGGTCGCCCGCGACGGCCGCGAGCTGTGGAACCCGGAGTCCGGCCAGGCGCTCTTCGACTTCGAGGTCCGCGACCTGGCGCGCGAGGCCGCCCCTTTCGCCCGCCGCGCCGCCCGCGAGGCTCGCGCCCACGAGGAGGAGCTCGGCGCCGAGGACTGGTACGAGCTCGGCTGCGAGCTCGAGGCGACGGCTCCCGAGGAGGCGACGGACGCCTACCGGCGGGCGCTGGCCCTCGATCCGGCGCACGCCGACGCCAACCTCAACCTCGGCCGCATCCTCCATGAGGACGGCGACCTGGCGGGCGCCGAGACGCACTACCGGCGGGCTCTCGCGGCGCGGCCCGACGATGCCACCGCGGCCTTCGACCTCGGGGTCGTGCTGGAGGACCTGGGGCGCCTGGCGGAGGCGGCCGGCGCTTACGAGGCAGCCCTCGCCGCCGACAGCGCCTACGCGGACGCCCATTACAACCTCTCCGGGGTGTACGAGAGCCTGGGCCGGAAAGCGGAGGCCCTACGTCACTTGAAGGACTACAAGACGCTGACGAAGGGTTTCCGATGACCCCTTGACATTTATGCCACCAGGGCATACGCTCGGCGCCGACATTCAGTATGCTCGTCCACTTTCGAAGGAGGAGAACCAATGAGATCGAAGCGCATCCTGCCGCTGTGTCTCGCCGCCCTGTTCCTCTGCATGGCCCTGCCGCTCGTCGGCGAGCCCAACGTGCCGGGAGGGGAGTTCCGGGTCAACCAGACGACCACCCTGATCCGCCAGATGCATCCCACGGCCGCCTTCGACGGCGCTGGCAACTCGCTGGTGGTGTGGGAGCATGAGGTAGCCGGCATCAAGGGCCGGTTCTTCGGCGCCGACGGAGTGGCCGCCGGTCCCGAGCTCACCCTGGTCGCCAACAGCGCCGTCTCCGTGCCGTTCCAGGGCACCGTCGCCACCCGCAAGGATCCGGTGGCCGCTTTCCTGCCCAACGGGTCGTTCTTCCTCTTCTGGACCGAGCAGTTCTCCTACCAGTCGGTCGCCCTCTTCATCCAGAGCGTCCAGATTCAGGAGAGCGACGTCTACGGGCAGCTCTTCGACCACAACGGCAAGTCGGTGGGCGCCCGGATCCGGGTCAACACCACGACGGCCGGCGCCCAGAGCCTTCCCAAGGTGCAGGCCCGAGCCAACGACCTGGTGGTCATCTGGCAGAGCGACCACCGCGACTCGGGAGTGATCGATCAGGCGATCTACGGCCAGCGCGTCGACTTCTCCGGCCACCTCGTGGGCAGCGAGTTCCGGGCCACCGGGGCGAGCATCCAGGCCCTCAGCCCGGCCCTGGCCGCCGCGCCGTCGGGCAAGTTCATCGTCGCCTGGGAAGCCAACGACGCCCAGGGCAAGGGGGTCTTCGCCCAGCTCTTCGACGCCTCCGCCACCGCGGTCGGCTCCGACTTCCAGGTCAACACCGACACCGCGCTCGACCAGCGGCGGCCGGCGGTCGCCGCCGATCACAGCGGCAACTTCATGGTCGTCTGGCAGGGCCAGTACCAGACCGTCAAGCAGGCGCGCATCTTCGGCCAGCTCGTCGGTCCGGCCGGCAACCTCGTGGGCGGGCAGCTGGCGATCAGCACCGGCCACGACCTCAACGAAGTCGCCCCCTCGGTGGCGGCGGGCAAGAACGGCGATGACTTCCTCACCGTCTGGCTCAACTTCGACTCCACCTTCCCGCGCGGGATCTACGCCAGCCAGGTGACGGCGAACGGCGCCGGCGCGCCGGTGCAGATCAATCACCAGGGCCTCAACTACAACACCCGCAGCGCCGTCGCGACCGACGGCCATGGCAAGTTCCTGGCTTCCTGGGAAGGCTTCATCTCCCGGCAGGCCGCCATCACCGCGCAGCTGATCACCGAATAAGGTCGGATCCCCCTTCCTGTAGGCCTCCCTCGCCCCGTCCGGGTCCATCCGGCGGGGCGCTTCTTTTTTCGGCGGAGCGTCAGCGGTATTCGATCGCTCCCGAGGCCCGGCCGTAGAGGCGGAGCCGGCGCACTACCGTGGAGCCGAACCGGCGCTCGGCGAGGACCGGAGCCGGCGCCAGGAAGGCGCGGACTGCCGCCGACTGGCGCTCGCCGAAGACGTAGAGCTCGGTCGAGTCGAGGAGGAAGGGGAGGTAGAGCGGCGAGAGGTCGGCGCCGGGAATTCCGTCGCGCGCGAGGAGGGCGACGTAGGCGTCGCTGCCCGCCAGGAAGTCGTGGATGGCCTCCGCTTTGAGCAGGCCGAGAGCGAGGGCGCCGCCGGAGTCGTCGGCGCCTACGGCCCCACTCACCTGAGACGCGGCGGCCGCGGAGAACGGGCGCCCAGCCGGCACAGCGAGCAGCCAGCTTTCGGCCAGCCGGGGCAGGCGGACGCGCCAGAGGTTGTAGTCGCTGCGAACGGTGCCCAGCGGCGCCGCGGCGATCCATCCCGCGTAGGGCTCGAGGTAGGTCAGCGGGACGAAGCGGACGCGTTTGCGCAGGGCGTTGCCGAGCCGGGTCACCGTGCGGTAGCGGTCGCCGGCCGCGTCGTCGTAGAGGAAGAGGGCCGCGCGGTCGGCGCGAAAGGGCGTGGGATCGAAGGCCGTTGCCGGCTGCCGACTCGCCGCCGCCTTCCAGACACGGGCGTACTTGCCGAAGCCCCAGAGCGCCGCGGCGGAAAAGGTTTCGATACGGAGCGTCGCGGGCTCGACAGTGGCGCTGCCGGTGGCCGCCGTCCGCGTGCCGGCATGGACGAGGATCGGCGGCAACGGCCAGAGTCCAGCCCAGGAACCATCGTGGCCGGGGGAGGGGAGCGGCAAGGCCGCGCCGGCGACCATAAGGATGGCGGCGGCTCCGAAGGTCGTCCGGCGGGTGAGGCGCGAGAGCGCCGCGGCGATGCAGAGACCCGCCGGCCAGAGCGCGTAGAGCAAGAATCGTTTGGCATTGAAGTCGTAGAAGAAGACGAAGAAGGTCAGCACGGAGGCGAAGAGAAGGAGGCTCAGGAGCAGCGTCGCGCTCCCGAACGCCCGCCGGGCCGCAGGCGCCAGTCCGGCCGCGAGGACCACGCAGGCGGGCAGCCCGAGCAGAGAGGCGAAGGCGAAGAGGTAGGTCGGCACCGCCCCCAGGTGGGGCCGCACGAGGGTCGAGTAACGGAGCAGGAGATCGCCGTAGGTGCCGAAGGCGATCCGCCGGTAGCCGAGCCAGAGGCCCTGGAGCGCCAGGAGGCCCAACGCACCGCTCCACAGCCAGGGGGACCGCAGGTGCCTCCGGCGGAGCGCCGCGACCGCGATGGCGGCGGGGAGGACGGCCAGGAGAGCGGCCTGCTGGGCGAGTACGCTGGCGCCGGCGGCGAGGCCGCAGAGGAGGTACTCGCGGGGCCGCTCGCCGGCGCGGTCGAAGAGCAGGAGGGCAAGCAGGAGGAGCGCGGCGGCCAGCAGGTCGGCCATGACCTCCAGGGCGAGGCTCTGGAGCGAGGAATCGAAGAGCAGCGCCAGCGCGACCGCGAAGGCCGCGCGACGGGGAAAGAGACGGGCGGCGAGGAGGTAGAAGAGGACGACGGCGAGGTGGAAGACGAGCAGGTTGAGGACCGGGAACCAGGAGAGAGCGGAGAGGCGGTCGAGCAGACCGAGGATAAATGGCAGCAGCGGTGGCCGCCCCGAGTAGCGGACGTCGTGTCCAAAGAGCCGCAGTCCGTTGGCGATCCAGTCCCACGAATCGCCGTCCATGAACGGGTAGTCGAGGTTGAGATCGGCAGACCGCAGCCGCGGCGCGAGGACGGCGAAGTTCCCCGCGCAGAGGAAGGAAAGAACTCCGAGGAAGCGGTCCCGATCGGCGGTCGCGGGAGAGGAGGAGTCGGGGGACACCGCGCGAAGTCTAAGCCAGGCCGGAAGCGGAGAGGATAACGTCCTGGCTTCCCCCCTACCGTCCTGGTCCGCTACTCTCGTCCGCGATGCCTTTGCAATCGGCGGCGGTGCCCGCTCATACGGTGACGGCGGCGGAGGCGGAGATGACGCTTCCGGCCCTGCTGCGCGAGCTCGTTCCGGGGACCTCCTGGAGCCGGGCGCGGGAGCTCTGCCGCGGTGGGCGGGTGCTGGTGGACGGCGCGGCGGCGAGCGACCCGGCGCGGCGCATGGCGGCCGGCGAGTTGGTGGAGATCCCCCTTGCCGGCCAACCGCCGCGCCGCTTGGCGCTCCCCGCTACGGCCATCGTCCACTTCGACGCCGAACTCGTCGTCGTGAAGAAGCCCGCCGGCATGCTGACCGTCCCCTTCACCGACGAGGACCGCGACACCCTCGTCACCCTCACCCGCGCCGCCCTCTCGCGGCTCGAGGCCGCCCGCGGCGGACGCTCCGGCCGTAGCAAAATGGTCCATGGCCCGCGCCTGCGGGTCGTGCAGCGCCTCGACAAGGAGACCTCCGGGCTCCTCGTCTTCGCCCGCACGATCGCCGCCGAGCGCCACCTGCAGCAGCAGTTCCGGCTCCATTCGGTGCACCGCGTCTACCTGGCGTTGATCCACGGCGCGCTGGTCCGGCGCGGAGTGGGGGAGACCGTCATCTGCGACACGCTGCTCGTGCCCGACCGCGGCGACGGCCTGCGCGGCTCCTGGGGAGTCTTCCGCCGGCCGCGCGGCGAGCCGCCCGAGGCCGCCCGGCGGGCGGTCACCCACGTCACCGTCGAGGAAACCCTCCGCGGCGCTAGCCTCGTCTCCTGCCGGCTGGAGACCGGCCGCCAGCACCAGATCCGCATCCACCTGGCGGAGGCCGGCCATCCGCTCCTGGGCGAGAAGGTCTACGTCCGCGACTACGCCGGGCCGCTCCTGGCGGCGCCGCGGCCCATGCTCCACGCCGCGGAGCTCGGCTTCGTCCATCCGCGGGGGGAGCGGGAGATGCTCTTCGAGGAGCCGCCGCCGTCGGATTTCGACGCTCTCCTCGCGCGGCTCCGGGGCCGTGCCTAGCTTCGGCCGGCGAGCGCCCAGAGAACCAATCGCCGCGCCCTGCGTACCAAGGCCTCGAAAGGAGGGCCTTCATGCGCCCCGCTGAGCTCCTCACCCTTCTCCTCCTGGCCGGAGCGCTCTTCCAGGCCGCTCCCGTCCACGCCGCCGCCGACCTCGAGGCTCGCCGCATGGCCCTCAAAGACCTCCTGGCCGAGCAGTGGGAGTACAACCTCTCGCACAGCCCGGAGGAGGCCTCCATCCTCGGCGACAAGCGCTGGAACGACAAGCTCTCCGACTTCTCGCAGGCGGCGATCGACGCCGACATGGTCGAAACCAAGAAGTTCGTCGCCCGCTTCGAGGCGATCGACACCACCGGCTTCCCCGAGCAGGAGGCGCTCAACAAGGCCCTGATGGTGCGCGGCCTGCGCCAGGCGCTCGACAACGCCCACTTCAAGAACTGGGAGATGCCGGTGACCCAGATCTCCGGCATCCACTTGGAGGCGCCGCAGTTCATCTCGCTCCTGACCTTCACCAGCGTCAAGGACTACGACGACCTGATCAGCCGCTACCGCCAGCTCCCCACCGCCTTCGACCAGACCATGGTGCAGATGCGCAAGGGGATGGCGGACGGCCTCATGCCGCCCAAGTTCCTGCTCGAGAAGGTGGTGGCGCAGGCCGACGGCATCGCCAAGCTCGCTCCCGAGGACAGCGCCTTCGCGCAGCCGCTCAAGAAGTTCCCGCCGGAGGTTCCGGCGGCGGAGCAGCAGCGCCTGCACGACGCCATGATCGCCGCCATCCGCGACTCCGTCCTCCCGGCCTACGCGAAGTTCACCGCCTTCGTGCGCGACGAGTACGCCCCCAGGGGGCGGACGGAGCCGGGGATGTGGTCGCTCCCCGACGGCGACGCCCGCTATGCCGCGCGGGTGAAACGCTCGACGACGACGGACCTGACGCCCGAGCAGATCCACCAGCTGGGCTTGAAGCAGGTGGTGGAGATCGAAGCGCAGATGCTCGCCATCGCCAAGCGCTTCGGCTACGACAACCTCCACGCCTTCAACGCGGCGATCGACAAAGACCCCAAGCTCAAGGCCGGCACGCGGCAGCACATCCTCGATCTCTACAGGGGCTACATCGATCAGATGTGGGCGAAGCTGCCGCAGCTCTTCGGGCGCCTGCCCAAGGCCAAGGTGGTGGTGGTGCCGGTCGAGGCCTTCCGCGAGAAGGAGTCGTCGAGCGCCGAGTACCAGACCGGCGCCCCGGACGGCTCGCGGCCGGGCCGCGTCGAGGTCAATACCAGCGACGCCGAGAACCGCAAGATCATCACCGTCGAGGACACGGCCTACCACGAGGGGGTCCCCGGCCATCACCTCCAGCTGTCGATCGCTCAAGAGCTGCCGACCCTGCCGCCCTTCCGCCAGCAGGGCGGCTACACCGCCTTCGTCGAGGGCTGGGCCCTCTACTCCGAGCGGCTGGGCAAGGAGGTCGGCTTCTACCAGGATCCCTACAGCGACTACGGCCGCCTCGAGGACGAGATGCTGCGCGCCATCCGGCTGGTGGTCGACACCGGCTTCCACTACAAGCGCTGGACCCGCGATCAGGTCGTGCAGTTCTTCCACGACCACTCGGCGGCCGACGAGGTGGAGGTGCAGAGCGAGACCGACCGCTACATCGTCTGGCCGGGGCAGGCGCTGGGCTACAAGATCGGACAGCTCAAGATCCTCGAGCTGCGCGACCGCGCCACCAAGGAGCTCGGCGCCCGTTTCGACATCCGCAAGTTCCACGACGAGGTGCTGGGCGCCGGCGCCCTCCCTCTGGACGTCCTGGAGACAAGGATCAACGGCTGGATCGCAGAAGAGAAGACGGAGGCGAAGAAGGGACCGTAGGGCGCGGCAGTTCTCGCAGACCGATCATCGTTCTCGGGTTGGCGCACGAAAATCCTGGCTGTCATCCTGAGCGGCGGGAGCGAAGGACCTGGGAGGGTGGGTGGCGCGAATTCCGCGCGTAGCAAGGGTCTGGAAGGCCGCCCTTCCCCCAGGTCCTTCGCTCACGCTCAGGATGACGGTGGAAAAGCTTCCGCGTACACCGAAACCCCGCCGCCCGCAGCTCACCGTCGCACTATAGAGTCGCGCCGTGCGAGGCCTCCGTAACTCGGTCCTCGTGGCGCTCGTCTGGCGCTACGCCTGCCACGGGGTGATGCTGCTGCTGTCGCTCTCGACCGAGGGCCGGCCGGCGCCGTCGCTCCCCGACACCGTGCTCGACCGCCTACCGCGCCTCGCCGGCCTGGAGCGTTGGAACTACCTGATCTGGCTCGCCTGCTACCTGCCGCCGGCGCTCTTCCTCTGGCGCCGCGACCGGCGGGCCTTCCTCCACTTCCTCTATCTCGGCGGCGTCGTGAGCGTCGTGCGGGGGCTGTGCGTGGGGCTCACCGGCCTGGGTCCGGTCTTCGGCGCCGACGTCAACGTCGGCCTGCGCGGGGCGGCGCTCGTCCATGCCTGGCTGACTCTCCTGAACCCTCTCCGCAGCCTCTTCGGCGACGCCGCCCACGTCTATCTCACCAAGGACCTCTTCTTCTCCGGCCACGTCTCGACGACCTTCCTGCTCTGGCTCTACTGCCGCGGCCGCGGCCGTCTCGGGGCGGTCGCCCTCGCCGGCCACCTGGCGACTGTCGCCGTCGTCTTCCTCACCCACCTGCACTACACCATCGACGTCGTCGGCGCCTGGGCCATCACCTACAGCCTCTTCGTGCTGGCCGAGCGGCGCTGGCCCCTGGCGCCCGCTCCCTACGGCACGTCGAACGAGGGCGGCAGCTTGCGGTAGCGCTCGCGGAGCTTGGTCTGGCGGCTCTCCATGGGCATTTCCACCCCGCGGATGAAGACCTTTTCGGCCTCCGTCGTCACCTCCAGCGGGTCGCCGTCCCAGATCACCAGGTCGGCGTCCTTGCCTGCCTCGACCGTGCCGTAGCGGTCGGCCAGGCCCCAGATGCGCGCCGGCGCCGTGGTGATGGCGCGCAGGGCCTCTTCCCACGGCAGGCCGTTGGCTGCCGCGTTGCCGGCCGCCTGGCGCAGGTTCCAGGCCTTGTGCGAGTCGCCGCTCATGAACGCCACGGTGACGCCGGCGCGGCGCAGGCGGGCGGCGTTCTCGAGCGTGGCGCCGAGCTGCTCGAAGCTCGCCGGCCGGTCGCGCAGCGGCTGCAGGAGGACGGGCACGCCGGCGGCGGCGATCTGGCGCGCCACGATCCAGCCCTCGGCCGCCCCCGCGAGGATGAGCTTCAAGTGGTAGTCATGGGCGAGCTTCAGGGCGGACTCGATGTCGCTCGCCCGGTGGACGGTCAAGACCAGCGGCAGCTCGCCCCGGGCGACCGGCGCCAGGGCCGCGAGGTCGAGCCGCGAGAGGAGGTAGGGACGGCGCTCGGCGCGCTCGAAGGCGGCGCGGTTCCGCGAGTAGTCGAGGGCGTCCTCCAGCGCCTCGCGGAGGCGGAGGATGGCGGCGCCGCGGTTCTTCTCGGTGAGCCCGGCGCCGGCCTCGCCGAGGGCCGCGAACATGGCGGCGGGGGAGCGCAGGACGTAGCCGGGGCCGGCCCCGAGGTCGATCACCGCCCCCTGGCCGGCGATCAGGCTGCCGCCGAGCTGGGGCGCCACCACGGCGCGGGTCAGGCCCTCGATGCGGTTGACGGGCAGGAGCGTCGAGCGCGGATTGAGGGCGTCGGCGACGTTGAACGCGGCGTCGAAGCGCTCGCCGTGGACGCGGGTGTCGGAGCTGGCCTCGACGCCGTTGACCTCGACGATGCCGATCTGGGAGAGCGAATCGAAGAGCCCCGGCGTTACCACTTTGCCGGCGGCGTCGATCCGCCGCGCCCCGGCCGGTAACGCCAGGCCGCGGCCGACGGCGACGATGCGGCCGTCGGTGACGATCACCGTCGCGCCGTCGATCGTCCCGGCGCTGCCCAGGGTATGGACCTTGGCGCCGGTAATGGCGATCGTCTCGGCGCCGACGCCCGCAGCGGCGGACGACAGGAGAAGAGCGAGGGCCAGGCTCCTGGCGTTCATCGGCCACCTCCGCGGACGTCGAGGATGCCGAGGTCGAAGTCCATGCGCGGCTGCCGCCGCGGGTCAGCGCGGTCGTAGAGCAGGGCGCCGTCCACGTAGACCTTCTCGGCGTGGCTGTAGACGCTGAAGGGGTCGCCGCTCCAGACGACGACGTCGGCCATCTTGCCGGGCTCGAGCGAGCCGGTCTGGCGGTCGATTCCCATGGCCTTGGCCGGGTTGGCGGTGATCCAACGGATGGCCTGCTCGCGGGTGACCGGGAAGCCGGCGCGGTTGCCCGCCGCCATCGCCTTCGCTGCCTCCTGGTTCAGCCGCTGGATCTCGTCCGCCGAGTCGGAGTGGACGATGGCGCAGGCGCCGGCGTTCTCCACCATAGCGAGGTTCTCGCGGATGCCGTCCCAGGCCTCCATCTTGAAGCCCCACCAGTCGGCCCACATGGCCGAGCAGATCCCCTCGCGGGCCAGGAGGTCGGCGATCTTGTAGGACTCGACGGCATGGTGGAAGGCGGCGATCTTGTAGCCGAACTCCTTGGCGACGTCGATCATCACCGCCATCTCGTCGGCGCGGTAGCAGTGGGTGTGGACGAGGATCTCGCCGCGCAGCACCCCGGCCAGGGTCTCGAGGCCGAGGTCGCGCTCTGGCGGGTCGACCTCCTTGCCCTCCTTCTTCTTCCGCTCGTACTCGTCCCACTTCCGCCGGTAGGCGGCCGCCTTGATCCAGGCCTCGCGGTAGCCGGCGACGTTGCCCATGCGGGTGGAGGGGGCGCGCCCCTTGTCGCCGTAGACCCGCTTGGGGTTCTCGCCGCAGGCCATCTTGAGGCCGTAAGGGGCGCCCGGGAACTTCATCTCCTCGACCGTCCGCGCCGGCACGTTCTTGATCGTCACGCCGCGGCCGCCGATCAGGTTGCCGGACCCCGGCAGGATCTGCATGGCGGTGACGCCGCCGGCCAGCGCGAGCGGGAACTGCGGGTCCTGGGGCCAGACCGAGTGCTCGGCCCAGACGTTGGCGGTGACCGGGTTGGTGAGCTCGTTGCCGTCCGAGTTGGCCTCGACCTCCGGCGCGGCGTAGACGCCCAGGTGCGAGTGGATGTCGATCAGGCCCGGCGTCACCCAGCGTCCGGCGGCGTCGACGACCACCGCGTCCGCCGGCGCCGCGACCTCCTTGCCGACGGCGGCGATCCTGCCGTCGCGGAGGAGGATCGAGCCCCCCTCGATGCGCTGCGGCCCGCTCTCCGTGGCGGTCAGGATGGTGGCGTTCCTGATCAGCGTCGGGGGAGCCGGCGTTGGCCGGTAGGTCGAGGGGAAGGGGGGCGGTATCGCCGGCGTGGGCGGCGCCGGTCGCGCCGGAGCTGCTGGGGCCGGCGGCGGCGGGGGAGCGCTGGCGCAGCCCAGAGCGGCCGTCGTGAGAAAAGTGAGCAGGGTCGGCGAGGCCAGGAGGGTCGCTCGGCGGGCCGGGAAGCGCAGTCGCATGGGCACCTCGAATCGGGTCGGGGAAGTTGGCGGGCGGCATGCTAGCACGCGGCCGGAGGAGGGCGGGCAAGCGCTTGACATTCGGCGGCCGTACACAGAGAGTGAGAATCCTGTCGGGAGCTGGGAAAGGACTTGCGCAAGGGGAAGAAATGGCCGAGCTGGTGCTGATCGTGGACGACGAGCCGGGGATCCTGACGACCCTCGGTGGAATCCTGAGCGACGAGGGGTACAGCACCCTCACCACCACCAGCGGCGCCGAGGCGCTGACCCTTTACGAGGAGCGCCAACCGGCCCTCGTCTTCCTGGACATCTGGCTCGCCGACCGCGACGGCCTGGAGACCCTGAAGGCGCTGCGGGCGAGCGACCCCACGGCGGCGGTCATCATGATGTCGGGGCACGGCACCGCCGCCACCGCCGTCAAGGCGATGAAGATGGGGGCCTTCGACTACCTCGAGAAGCCGCTCTCCTACCGCCGCGCGGTGGCGGCGGCGGCAGGCGCCCTCTCCTACAAGCGGTCGCTCTCGGGCGGCGGCGAGCTGGCGGGGATGCCGGGAGTTCCTGGCATCCCTGGAGTCACGTCGCTCCCCCGCGCCGACGCCGACCGCGCCGAGCGGCAGCTCGTCGCCGCCCCCGCGCTGCCGATCCTCCAGGCCTCGGACCGGCGCCAGCGGACGCTCTCCCACTCGACCGTCGTCTACGGCCTCGGCCTCCACTCCGGCCAGCGCACCGGCATGTCGCTGCAGCCGCTGCCGCCCGACAGCGGCATCCATTTCATCACCCTGCCGACCGGGGTCGAGATCCCCGCCCACGTCGCCTCCGTGGCCGACACCGACTACGCCACCACGCTCTCCGCCGACGGCGAAAGCATCAAGACCGTCGAGCACCTGCTCTCCGCCCTCCACGCCGCCGGGGTCGCCAACCTGCTGATCAAAGTCCACGGCGAGATCCCCGCCCTCGACGGCTCGGCCCTGGAGTTCTGCCGCATCTTGAAGGAGGTGGGGGTGGAGGACCAGCCGGCGGCGGGCCGCGAGCTGGTCATCGACCGCCGCTACGAGGTGCGCGGCGACGGCGCGCAGGGCGAGAAGCTCCTGGCCATCGAGCCGGCGGACGTCTTCTCGGTCTCCTACCTGCTGCGCTACCCGCCGCCGCTGGGTGAGCAGTACCACGAGTTCACGTTAACCGACTTCGCCGCCTACGAGCGGGAGATCGCCCCCGCCCGCACCTTCGGCTTCATGAAGGACCTGAAGATGATGAACGAGCTGGGCCTGGGCGTCGGCGGCCGGCTCGACAACTTCATCCTCGTCGGCGAGGACGAGGTCCTGAACACCGAGCTCCGCTTCCCCGACGAGTTCGTGCGCCACAAAATCCTCGACATCCTGGGCGACCTCTACCTGCTGGGCTACCCCATCCGCGGCAAGGTCACGGCGCGCCTGACCGGCCACCGCGACAACATCGCGCTGCTGAAGCAGATCTTGGCGGGGTAGGGGGGCGGCAGGCCGGGAGCCCCGTCATCCCGCCGAGGCAGACCGCGATCCTTCCGCTGCGCCCGGCCGCCAGCGCCGTACTTCCAACTCGAGATCGAGGCCCGGCGGAAGGGGGCGGGTGAGCACGACGGTAACCCGAGCGCCGAGCGCGGGCACCTGAAAACGATCGGTGGAGAAGCGCAGGCGTCCAGCCTGCCGGCCGGTGAAATCCAGCTTGTGCGGCCTGTTGTCGATCAGGATCTGGTCGATCAGGTCCGCGCTCGTAGGCGGCAGCCATACTTCCAGGGAGAGGATTTCGCGCGGCCGCGCCTCCCCGGGCAGGGGGGCCGAAAGGCGCCGGGCCTCCTGGCTGACGGGAGAAAGCGAAAGCGGCGAAGGTACGGCCTCGTCCGCGGATTGCCAGGGATGGACCACCACCACCAGCGCCTCTCCCCGGACGCGCAACAGCGCGGGCTCGAAGCGGGCGATGGCGCTCCCCGCCGCCAGACGGAGCCGGTAGAACGGGCCCTCGCGGCCGAGCAACCGAACGGCGGGGAACAACTCGGCGTCCCCGCGGTCGAGCTCGTCCGGAGGAATCCTGACGAGACGGTCGACCTCGCGGACGAGAGCGAAATTTTTCCCCTGGCTGAGAATCAACGGCGGCTGGTCGCCCCGTTCGTCGAATACAACCCGCCTGCCCAAAGGCTGAAGGCACGCGTTCAGGTAAACCCGGGCCAGGTCCTGGGTGCGCGGCACTGCCATTTGATAGACGAAGTACTGGGCGGGCTGAATGAGCAAGGCCACAGCGGGCACGAGCGCCGCGGCGACGACGGCGGGTCTCCTGAGGAGGGAGGAGCGGGCGGCCAGCCAGTCCCAGGCCCGCAGCAGGGTCCAGGCGGCGGAAAGCGCGATGAACGGCGCCAGGGGCAGCCAGTTGTGCTCGCTCGGGTAGGTCGTGCTGAGGCAATAGAGCACGGCATAGCCGGCGACATAGACGAGCGCCATGCGGGGTCCGAGCCGCCGTCCGCGTGAGATCTCCCCGGCTGGCGGCCGCAGCACGGCGGCGAGCAGGAAACCGAGGAGCCCCACGGCGCCGATCAGCGGCCCGTGGAAGCTGTCCGAAAGCAGCGCGCCCACCCCCAGCGCGAGCACCTTGAGGTGCGAGCCGCCGCTGAGCTGCTCTCCTTTGCTCGCATAGCCGTGCAGGGTCAGGCCGAAGCTCTGGGTGTAGAGGCCGGGATCGAGCAGGAGGTAGGGCGTCGAGAGCAGGAAGACGGCGATCGCCGACGCGACAGCGAGGGCCAGGTAGAGCCAGCGCCGCGCGTCGCGCCAGCCCCCTTCGGCGAGAGCCGCGAAGACCAGTGGGAGGGCGATCGGCCCGGCGTTGTACTTGGCGCCCAAGGCGACGCCGATCGCCGCGCCCGCCGCCAGGAAACGCCATGCCCCCGGCCGTTCCGCCGCCCAGAGGCTCGCCGCGAAGGCGAGCAGGCAGGCGGCGACGAGCAGGATGTCCGGCTTGAAGATGATCGATTGGCGCAGGTGCCAGGGGACGACCGCCAGGAGCAGGGCCGCCAGGAGCCCGACGGCCGGAGAGGCCAAGTGCCGTCCGATACGGAAGGCGAGGTAGATCGAGAGGGTGCCGAAGAACGCCTGCAGGAGCCGGCAGAGGCGATAACCGGTGTGGCTGAAGTGTCCCTCGCCGTCGAAGACCGCGAAGATCTCGCTGCCGGTCAGGTGCTGGAGACCGATGCTCCCCGCCAGCAGCGCCGCTTCGGGAAGGTAGGACAGCCCAGGATAGAAGCCGTTGGCCGGGCGCAAGGTCCGGTCCCGCAACAGCCGGGTGAGGTTCTCGACCCCGTACCGTTCGTCATAGAAGCGGTTTCCCGTCAGCTTGGGATCTGCCGGCCAGACCCGCAAACCAAGGCTCCATAGGAGGAGCAGGCCCAGGCCGGCAAGGGCCTTGAGAGGCCGGCGGCGAAGCGGGGCGGCGCTGTGGGCAGCGGCTTCGGCGCTCGTCATAGCGGAGTTTCGTTGACGTGCCACCCATGACTGGTTGGGCAGGAAGGTGAATAGCATGAAGGTTAGCAGATGAGCGCACAGCGAAGGGAGATGGACGCCCGGGAGTGATTGCCCGAAGCCGGGAATGATCTCCCGAGGTCAGGAATGCCTTTCCCCAGCCCGGGAGTTATTTCCCGAGCCCGGGAGTTAACTCCCGAGGCCGGGAATGATCTCCCGAGCTCGGGAATGAGTTTCCCAAGCCCGGGAATGAACTCCCGAGCCTGGGAATGAGCTTCCCGAGCTCGGGAGTGATCTCCCGAGGCCGGGAATGAATTTCCCGAGGCCGGGAATGAACTCCCGAGCTCGGGAATGAGTTTCCCGAGGCCGGGAATGATTTCCCGAGCTCGGGAATGAGTTTCCCGGAGCCCGGTCGCCATCAATTGCGCCAAATTGGCGTGGTCCCGTTGTTGGGAGACGAAATTTCACCGTCGCTCAGGCGCTCCAGCCCTCGTCGGCGAAGAAGGGCAGGGCCGCGGACTCCGGGCGCTCGAGGTCGGCGGCCAGGAGGGCGACTCCGATGCGGCCCTTGTAGAGGCTGTCCGCTTTCTCAGAGCCGGCGGCGATGGCGACCGCGGCGCGGTCGGCGAGAGAACGCGCGCGGGCGCTCCAGCGCGGCTCGTCACCGAGGTGGCGGGAAAGCTCCAGGAGGGCGTAGGCACGGCCTGCCGCGCCGCAGCAGATGCCGCCGCCGCCCTCACCTGCCTCCCAGGCGTTCCAGGCGGCGCCCGTCGCGAGGTCGAGGAAGCGCGGCTCGCCCCACTCGCGATGGGCGAGCGTCCATAGATACACGAAGCCGGCGCTGCCGTTGCACCAGCCGGGCATCGTCGACGCCTCGCCGCCCTCGCCCCCATTCCACCGCCAGCGCAGGCCGCGGCTCCAGGGCTCGGCAGCCGCGGCGAGCTCGTCCAGCCGCCGCCTTAGGCCCGCCGGTCGCTCGGCGCCGAAGGCGCGGCACCAGCGGAGGGCCGCGTAGACGTATCCCGCCCAGCCGTGGGCCATCCCTAGGTTGGGCGCCACCGGCTGCTCCGCCAGCGG
>DATNKQ010000499.1:0-3023 GCA_035603315.1 Thermoanaerobaculia bacterium | reverse complement strand
CGCTTGGCGAGGGCGGGCTGGAGCTTCGCATCGGGCAACGACCTCGTCCTCCGCCGCCGCAAGACGAAGAGCGCCGCCGAGGTGGAGGCCATGCGCGCCGCCGCGGCGGGGACGGCGACCGCCTTCCGGTCGCTCGCCTGGCTCCTCGCCGCCGCGCAGGAGCGCGGGGGCGAGCTGTGGTTGGAGGGCGAGCGGCTGCGGGTGGGCCGGCTGCGGGCCGAGGTGGCGGAGGCGCTCGCCCGCCACGGCCTCGAGCAGCCGCGCGGCAACATCCTGGCGCCGGCGGAGGAGGGGGGAGTGCCGCACTCGGCAGGCAGCTCCGAGCGGGTGCTGCGGCCGGGGGAGAGCCTGGTCGTCGACCTCTTTCCCCGGGGCCGGCTGTTCGCCGACTGCACGCGGACGTTGTGCGTCGGCGCCCCCCCGGAGCCGCTGGCGCGGGCGCACACGGCGGTCGCCGGAGCCCTCGCCGACGCCTTCGGCCATGCCTGCCCCGGGGCGCGGGGCTGGGACCTCCAGGAGGCGGTCTGCGCCCGGCTGGGAGCGGCCGGCTATCCCACCCCGGTCGGGCATCCCGGCACCACGAGCGGCTATGTGCACGGCCTTGGGCACGGCGTGGGGTACGAGCTCCACGAATACCCCAGCTTCCGGCAGCGGACGGGCGCCGAAGGGCTGCTGGAGGAGGGGGACGTCTTCACCCTGGAGCCCGGGCTCTACGAGCCGCAGGGGGAGGGGGGAGGTTGGGGCGTGCGGCTGGAGGACCTCGTGGCGCTGGGTCCGGAGGGGCCGGAGAATCTCACGCCGCTGCCGTACGGCCTCGATCCCCGGGCCTGGGAGTGAGTGACCATCCCCAGGTGTAAACTCTACCCATGGGCACCCTGCTGAGCGTCCTCGCCGGACTGGGCCTGGCGGCGGCCTGCGGGTTCCGGGTGTTCGTGCCCCTCTTGGTGCTGTCGCTGGCGTCGCGGGCCGGCGAGATGACGCTGGGGCACGGCTTCGGGTGGATCGGTTCGTACCCCGCCCTCCTCGCCTTCGCGGTCGCCACGATCGTCGAGATCGCCGGCTACTACATACCCTGGGTCGACAACCTGCTGGACGCCATCGCAACGCCCACCGCCATCGTCGCCGGCATCCTCGTCACCGCCTCGGCGATCGGCCACGCCAGCCCCTTCCTGCAGTGGACGATCGCCATCCTCGCCGGCGGCGGCACGGCGGCGATCTTCCAGGGGATCACCGCCACCGCGCGGCAGGTGTCGACCTTCACCACCGGCGGCCTCGGCAACCCGGTCGTCTCGACGGTCGAGGCGGGCGGCTCGGCGCTCCTCTCGGTGCTCGCGGTCACCGTGCCGCTCCTCGCCTTCCTCGCCGTCTTCCTCCTCCTGTTCTTCGGCGTCAAGAAGCTCCTCTTCCGCCGGCCCGCCGGGAGCGCGTCGCCGCGGGTCACCTGAAGGAGGCCTCCTTGCGCCTGCGCGGGCTGAGATCCCTGCGATCCCTGCGGTTCCCGAGATGGCTCCTCGGCGGCTCGCTCCTGGCGCTCTTGGGCTGCGCCAGCACGGCGGAGGGTCCGCTCGACCGCGCGGCCCTGGCGAAGGTGGCCCGCGCCCAGGGGCTCGACCCCGCGGCCGTCGTGCTGCCCTACGAGCCGACGCCCGAGATGAAGGCCTGGGTGCACGAGATGGTGCCGCCGGCGATCACCAAGGACGACGACCGACTGCAGCACCTGCTGGCGGCGCTCCTCGATCCCAAGCGGCTGGGCCTCACCTACGAGGCCCATTACACCGGCACGGCGCGCGAGGTCTTCGCCAGCCACCGCGCCAACTGCCTGGCCTTCACCAACCTCTTCGTCGGCCTGGCGCGGGAGCTGGGCGTGAAGGTTTTCTACCTGGACGTCGACGACATCGAGAAGTTCGAGAAGGAAGGGGACCTGGTGGTGATCTCCGGCCACATCTCGACCGGCTACGGCTCCGGCCGCGACGTCCGCATCCTCGACTTCGCCGCCGCGCCGACGGTGCACTACCGCGCCATCCGGCCGATCTCGGATCGCACGGCGGTCGCCCTCTACTACTCGAACCGCGGCGGCGAGCTGCTGCGGACGGGCAGCCAGGAAGAGGCCCTGAAGTGGCTGCGCACCTCGGTGGCGCTCGACCCCGAGCTCGCCCGCGCCTGGATCAACCTGGGGGTGGCGCTGCGCCGCACCGGCGACGGGGCGGGCGCCGAGGCGGCCTACCGGAAGGCCCTGACGATCGATCCCCAGGCGGTCTCCGCCTACCAGAACCTGGCCTCGCTCCTGCGCCTCCGCGGCAGCGACGAGGCGCAGAAGGAGGCCGCGGAGCTGACGGCGCTGGTCGAGCGCCTGGGCAGCCGCAACCCCTTTGACTACCTGAATTTAGGCGACCTGGCGCTGGGGCACGGCCGGCTGGACGAGGCGCGCCAGCTCTACCGGAAGGCCCTCCGCCTCTATCACCAGAGCGCCGAGCCCTACGCGGCGATGGGGCTCTGGGCGGTTTCCGCCGGCGACCTCCGCGAGGCCCGCAAGTGGCTGCGCAAGGCTGCCGCGATCGACCCCGACAACGGGCGCGTGAAGCTCCTCGAGTCGCGCTTGAAGGAGAGCGGCCAGAAGGCCGCGGGCTGAAGGCGGCGCCGGGCGGCTACAATCCCCGGCCATGCCGACGTCAGCTCCCTGGCGCGTCTTCATCGACACCGGCGGCACCTTCACCGACTGCCTGGCCTTCGACCCCGCGGGGCGCCTCCACCGCGCCAAGGTGCTGTCGACGAGCGCGCTGCGGGGACGGGTGGCGGAGCGGCTGGGGCCGGACCGCCTGCGCCTGGCCGCCTCCTGGCGGCTGCCGCGCAGCTTCTTCCGCGGCTTCGCCTTCCGCCTGCTGGGGGAGGAGGGGGAGTGCACGGCGGCGGAGTACGAGCCGGAGGGGGCGATCCTCACCCTCGACGGCCCGCTCCCCGTGGACGCCGCCGGCGCTCGCTTCGAGCTCCGCTCTCCGGAGGAGGCCCCCATCCTCGCCGCCCGC
>DATNKQ010000486.1:0-4355 GCA_035603315.1 Thermoanaerobaculia bacterium | reverse complement strand
GGAGCGCCGGCTTCTCCGCCTTGAGCTCGAGGAGCGCCTCCAGCACGTCGGCTTCGCTCTTCAGGTTCTCGAAGCCCAGGGGGAGGGCGACGCCCGCCTCCTTGAAGACCTGACGGCTGCCCGACTTGGTGCCGAGGTGGGAGAGGCTGGGATCGAGGCCGTTGAGCGGGATCCCCAGGAGGACGGCGAGACGCCGCTCGAGGGGAGTGGAGTTGAACACCGTCAGGTAGGCGCGCGAGGGATCGACGATGCCGGCGCGGATGCGGTCGATGAGACGGGGGCGCTCGAGGATCTTCTCGGTCAGCGAGCGGGGCGAGGCGTCGTGGGCGCAGAGGAGGGTGAGGCGCGCCCGCGCGTGGCTCGCCGGGATGCCGGCGAGGAACTGGAAGTAGTACTCCAGGATCACCGGATGGACGGGCTCCGAGGTCACGTAGACCATGCGCGCCCGCGGCTTGCGGAGGCGGATGAGCAGGAAGAGCAGGCGCTCCTCGTAGAAGCTGGCGCCGGACAGCTTCCGCAGCCCTTCCTGATCGAGGGTCAGCGAGGGGACGACGACCGAGGTGTGGGCGGCCTCGTCCTGCATCGTCAGCGCCTCCCACACCGCCAGGAGGCGCGGCTTCAGCTTCTCGAACTCGGCGATCTCCTCTGCGGGCGTCCGATGGCTGTCGATGGGCATCGGTCGCGGTCAGCGAAGGGGCCGGCCGGGAGGAAGCACGCGCCTCACGCCGAGAGAAAGGCCTCGACGGTGGCGTCCTCGTGGAGCGCAACCGGCTTGCCCAGCGCCTCGGCCCGCAGCCGGACCTGGCGCTCGAGATGGAAGCGCAGCGGGGTCAGGAGGGTGAAGTCCGACGTCCGGTGCAGGCGCCGCTCGCTGTCCTCGTCGGCGTAGGTGCGGGTCAGGGCGTCCAGGCGCTCCCGGTACCACTCCCGGCTCACCTCGCCGCGCTCGAGCTTCTGCTCGAGGATCATCTTCTGCCGCGAGCGGTCGACGATCTCCGGGTGGTGGTTGACGGCGAAGATGCGCGGCAGGACGCCGCCGCGATCGCGGGCGAGCTCCATCATGGTCAGGCCCGCGCCGCCGCCGCAGCCGTCCCCCTCCGCCTCGTAGCCCAAGGGCAGGAACCCCGCCGGCACCGCGCCGGGCTCGGGGATGAGGTCGTAGAGCCGGTTCTCCAGCACCAGCAGGCGACAGCCGTCGGGCAGCCCGGCGGCGAAGCGCGAGAACCAGGGGTGGCGGCGCGCCGCCGGCGACAGGACGTCCTCGAAGATGCCGCTCCGCTTGCCCCCCTTGACCTCGGCGCGGAGGACCGGGCGGGCGACCCCGGACCAGCGGCACAGCACGCCGAAGCTGTGGCAGACGGCGAGCAGCGCGGCGTCGGGATCGGCGCGGATGGCGTCGAAGAGGGCGAAAGCCGGCGCCTCCCAGGAGGGATCCTCGCGCACGCCCTGCGAGCCGGCCGAGACGCCGTCGTTGCAGCGCGGATCGATGTGCCCAGGGCCGCCGGTGCCAACATAGACCGCGAACCGCCCGCCCGGCGGCTCGGGGAGCATCCCGCGGTGCCGCACGGCGAAGGAGAGCACCCGCAGGTGGACGCCGGTCGCCTCGTAGACCGGCAAGAGGTCGCAGGCCGTCTCCAGGATGGCGTGCACCAGCGAGTCGTGGCCGAGGTTCGCCCAGCCGAAGTTGAAGTCGAGCACCGCCACGTCGACGGCGCGCTCGTCGGGGGGCGGCAGGTCCTCCGGCGCCTCGATCCGCACGTAGCGGAAGCCGCCGCAGGGCGCGCTCGCCGGGCAGTCGCTGCCGCAGAACTGGCGGCCGTTCTCGATCTTGTAGCGGCAGGCGATCGGCATCGTTCGGTCGGGATCGACGGGTCTGTGACGCGCAGTCTATCCGCTAGCCGTTTCCGTGCCAAACAGGTCACGATCCGGGCTGCGGCCCGGGAGCGGAATCGCTCAAGCCTTGAGGCCGTGCGACGCCATTTTGTTCGCCAGGCCGTTGCGCGACAGGCCGAGCAGGCGGGAGGCGTGCGACTTGTTGCCGTGGGTGCGGCGGAGGGCTTCGCGGATGGCGGCCTGCTCGCAGGCGCCGACCAGCTTGTCGAGCTGGAGGTCGGAGCTGCCGTCGACGCGCGAGACCGACTGCAGGGTGCCCTGCCGGACGCGCTCCGGCAGCAGGTTGACGTCGACCGGGCGGCCGGCCGGGCAGAGGTAGACGAGCTGGCGGGCGATGTTCTCGAGCTCGGCCAGGTTACCCGGGAAGTCGTAGCTCAGGAGCGCCGCCATCGCCTTGACGGTGATCCCCTGCATGCGCTTTCCGGTCTCGTGGCAGAAGCGGTTGATGCAGGACTGGATGAGGAGCGGCAGGTCCTCCCGGCGGTCGCGCAGGGGCGGCACGTCGATGGTGATCCGCGCCAGGCGGTAGGCCAGGTCGACGCGGAAGAGGTCGCGGGCGACCGCCGCCTCGAGCGGTCCGCGGCTGCCGGCCACCACCCGCACGTCGACCTTCTCGGCGAGGCTGCTGCCGGCGGGCTCGACCTCGCCCGAACGGAGGAAGCGGATCAGCCGCTCCTGGAGGTCCATGGGGAGGAGCTCGACGTCGTCGAGAAACAGGGTGCCGCCGTGGGCCAGGAGGAGCTTGCCTTCGCGCCGGACCGGTGCCCCCTTGCCGGGCACCTCGGCGCCGAAGAGGGAGGCCTCGATCGTCATCGGCCGGGCGCCGCCCGCGGTCGCCACCACGAAGGGGCCGTTGCGGCGGGGGCCGGAGAGGTGGAGCGACTTGGCGATCAGCTCCTTGCCCACCCCCGGCTCGCCGCGCAGGAGGACGTGCGCCGCCGGATCGACCGCCGTGCGCAGCTCCTCGACCACCCGCTTCATGGCCTGCGATTCGCCGATCACGAGGCCGGGGTCGAGCGTCAGGTCCTGCTGCCCCAGGTGGCCGGGGAGGATGGGCTCGTACCAGCCGACATGATGGATGAGGCCCAAGATGAGGAAATTGCCGAGGGCGCGCAGCGCCGGGACGGGCGACCAGTCGACGGGCCGGAAGCGCGGGAAGGCGGTCACCATCTGGTAGCCGCGGTCGACGGCGGTGAACGAGTGGTGGCAGATCCAGGCCGGCGCGCCGCCGAGCCGGCCCTCGAAGGCGACCCCCTCGGTCAGGCTCTGGGGGGCCTCCCGGCGGGAGCGGAGCTGATCCAGGAGCTCCTCCCCCATCGACAGCCAGCTCTGTTCGCTGGCCACGATGAGCTTGGTCCCGTGGTCGTCCAGCTCGCCCAGGAGGAGGAAGAGGGCTCCCCCCCCGAAGTCGGCCAGCACGTCGGCGACCAGCGCTTCGGAGGTGGTGCGGCTCTCGGTGTCGGCGAGCACCCACTCGCCGATGCGGCAGAGGTGCTCGACCATCCTCTCGGGGGCGATCCGCGGCTCCGTGGGGACGGGCGGTCGCGCCGCCGGCGGCGGAACCTTCTCGGGCTCGGGGGCGATGTCCTCGACCAGGAGGGTCACCCCGCCGAGGCGGATCTCGTCCAGCACCTCGAGGGCGCTCTCCCGCACCTTGCGCCCGGACACCAGGAGGCCGCGCCGGCTGCCCAGGTCCTCGATGCGCAGCTCGACGCCGTCGTAGCGGATCTTGGCGTGGCGCTGGGCCACTCCGGTGTAGGGAAGGCAGATGTCGCACTCCGCCCAGCTGCCGATCAGCAGCTCGGCGCGCGGCAAGGGGAAGCGGCGGACGCCGTCGGGGGCATAGGCGACCAGGCGAAGCATTCCCTGCCAGTGTACAGGCCGTGATGAGAGTTACGCCAGCAGCGCCAAATGCGGGTCGATCTCCCCGCGCAGGAGCTCCTCGGCGCGGGCGAGGTCGGGGGCCATCTCGCGGTCCTCGTCCCAACGGAGGATGCTCCGCCGGACGGCCGCGTGCAGGGCTTCGAGCGGCGGGCTCGAGGTCAGCGGCCGGAGGAGGTCGATCCCCTGCGCGGCCGCCACCAGCTCGATCGCCAGCACCCGGCGGACGTTGGCGACCACCGGCTGCAGCTTGAGCGCCGCCCCCATGCCCATCGATACGTGGTCCTCCTTGTCGGCCGAGGTGGGGATGGAGTCGATCGAGGCGGGGTGGGAGAGCACCTTGTTCTCGGAGACCAGGGCGGCGGCGGTGACCTGGGCGATCATGAAGCCGGAGTTCAGGCCGGCGTCGCGCACCAGGAAAGGCGGCAGACCGGAGAAGGCGGCGTTGGTCAGCTTCTCGATGCGGCGCTCGCTGATGGCGGCGAGCTCGGAGAGGCCGATCGCCAGCACGTCCGCCGCCATCGCCATCGCCTCGCCGTGGAAGTTGCCGCCGGAGAGGATGGCCGCCTCCTCCCGCCCGT
>DATNKQ010000481.1:0-4235 GCA_035603315.1 Thermoanaerobaculia bacterium | reverse complement strand
CGGTCTCGCCGGAGGCGCCCAGCCAATCGGCCGGCAGGTCGTCCGCCGGCGCCGACGCGGGAAGCACGCTGCGGCCGATGGCCGGCAGCTCGCCGGCCAAGTAGAGCGCGCGGCAGGCGCCGCGCCGCAGCTTGCCGCTCGACGTCCGCGGCAGCGCTCCCGGCGACAGCAGGACGACCTCGTGCGGCTGCGCCTCGTGCTCGCGGGCGACGGCCTCGCGGACGGCGGCGAGGATGGCCGCCGTTTCGTCCGCCGTCGGCGGAGCGCCGCGCTCGACCTCCTGGAGGACCACCAGCCGCTCGCCGCCGCCGTCGCCCCCCGCGGTCCATTCGCCATCCACTGAGAAAGCCGCGGCGCTCCCGGGGCGCAGGCCGGGGTGGCTGCCCTCGGCGGTCCGCTCGATGTCCTGCGGGTAGAGGTTGCGGCCGCGGAGGATGATGAGGTCCTTGGCCCGGCCGGCGATGAACAGCTCGCCGCCGAGCAGGAAGCCGAGGTCGCCGGTGCGCAGCCACGGTCCGTCGCCGGCGGCCGTGACGGCGCGGAAGACCGCAGCCGTCTCCTCCGGCTTCTCCCAGTAGCCGAGGGCGACGCTCGGCCCCGCCACCCAGATCTCCCCCACCCGCCCTGGCGGGAGGGGGAGCGCGCTCTCGGCGTCGACCACCTGCAGCCGCTGTCCGCCCCAGGCGCGGCCGCAGCTCACCAGCCGGCGGAGCGGCCCGTCCGGGGCCTCCACCATATTCGCCTCGCCTCGCCCCAGCGCCTCGGCCTGCAGCGCGGCCACCACCGGCGGCGCGCCGGCGTCGCCGCCGGCCACGAAAAGGGTGGCCTCGGCGAGGCCGTAGCAGGGGTAGAGGGCGGCGCGGTCGAAGCCGCAGGGGGCGAAGGCCGCGGCGAAGCGCTCCAGCGTCTCGGCCGAGACCGGCTCGGCGCCGTCATACGCCACCTTCCAGCTGCTGAGGTCGAGCCCGGCGCGGTCGGTCGCGGGGATGCGGCGGACGCAGAGGTCGTAGGCGAAGTCGGGGCCGCCGCTCGTCGTCGCCCGGTAGCGGGTGATCGCCTCCAGCCAGCGGCGCGGGCGCTGGAGGAACGACTGCGGCGAGAAGAGGACGCAGCGCCCGCCGGAGTAGAGCGGCTGTAGCACGTTCCCGATCAGCCCCATGTCGTGGTAGAGCGGCAGCCAGCCGACGACCACCGACGCCTCGGATTGGGCGAAGGCGGCGCGGATGATCTCCTCGTTGGCGAGGAGGTTGCCGTGGCTCACCATCACCCCCTTGGGCTCGGCGGTCGAGCCCGAGGTGTACTGCAGGAAGGCGAGGTCGCCGGGGCCGAGGGGCGGCTCGCGCCAGGCGCCGGCGGAATCGTCGCCCATGCCGTCGGTCGACAGCCAGCGGGCGGCGCCCAAGGCAGGATCGGCGGCTGCGAGCTCCGCGGCACGGGAGAGGAGCCTAGCGGTCGTTAGCACCAGGGCCGGCCGAGCATCCTTGGCGATGGCCGCCAGGCGCTCGTCGCCCCGTCCCGGCTGACTCGGCCTGCCCCGCCGCGGCGGATAGGCGGGGACGGCGGCGGCGCCGGCGTAGAGGCAGCCGAAGAAGGCGGCCACGAAGTCGAGGCCGGGGGGGTAGAGGAGGAGGACGCGGTCGCCCCGGGCCACCCCGCTCGCCTGCAGGAGGGCGCCGATGGCGCGCGCCGCGCGGTCCAGCTCACCATACGTAAGGTGGGCAGACTCGGCCTCGCCGTTGGCGAGGAAGGTGTAGAGCCGGTGGTCGGGGTGCTCGCGGGCTCTCCGGCGCAGGAGCTGCACCAGGGAGGAGCCGGTACGCAACCGGCCCGCTGGGATCTTCATCGAGTGGCTCCCGGTCTAACCTTTGACCTGATTCTGCTATCTTACATTCACTAATGTGCTGGATGGAACACCGCGGCGCCCCTCGTCTTGCACGGTCGCAAGCAGTTCTCTAACAATAAGGACGTCCGCGGGAACCTGCGCCGGGACACCGGGCGAGAGAGGATCGGCGAGGGGAGGGATGAGAGTGGATCCTGCCGAGGCCAGAGAGGAGCTCGCCGTGGCGGCGGCGACGCTCGAGCGGTCGCTCGCCGGCGACGATCTCCCCGCCTTCTACGCCGAGCTGCGCGGCACCCATCTGCCTTTCCTCGCCGCCGGCATCGAATCTGCCGCCGATGCCCGGGAGCTGTTCCGCCTCTGTTACGAGATCCTCCATCGTTTTGGCGGCATCTCCCCGGCCGTGGCCCTGGCGCTCGAGAACCACCTCTACGTCAGTGCCGCCCTCGCCACCTTGCCGCTCGCCGACGATCCGCCCCTGGATGCCCGCCGCCGCGCCCTCCTCGCGCAGATGGAGGCCGGGCGGCTGCTGATCGCCAACACCAACTCGCGGGTCCATGCCGATAAGCTGGCGACCGTCGGCACGCGAGCCCGGCGCGAGGGCGACGGCTACCGAATCGACGGCTCGGCCACCTTTCTCTCTCTGGCGCGGGAGAGCGACCTCCTCCTCTTCGTCACCCGCATCGAGGAGGAAGGCCCGGGCATCTTCATCACCCCGCTCAAGGGCAATCCGGGGCTCGCGATCGGCGATCTGCTGTTCCCTGACGCCATGCGCGACTCCGATACCCGCCAGCTCACGTTCCACGATCTCCGGCTGCCGGCGGAGAGCTTGTTGGTGGCGGGTCAGGACGATCGGGTAGCCGGGCTCTTCACTTTCCAGCTGATCTGGCACCAGGCGCTGACCGCGGCCCTTTTCCTCGGCGCCGCGGCCGGCGCCATCGAGGAGGCGCGGCGCTTCCTCTGCGCCGTCCGCACCAAGGACGACCGCCCGCTCTCCGAGCTGGACGGGATGGTGGCGCAGGTGGGGCGCCTGGCGATCCGCTACCGGGGGGCCTGCTGCGTCGTCCGGCAGGCCGGCGAGGCGCTGTCGGCAGTGGCCGCGGGAGGGCTCGACGGACCCGCCGTGGGCGATGCCTTCGACCTCGCCGCCGCCGCCAAGTATCTCGGCACGCAGTGCGCCGAAGAGGTGGTCGCCGAAGCGCGGCGCATCGTCGGCGCTCGCGCCATGGCCGGCGGCAGCCGCCTGGCTCGCCTCTCCCAGGAAGTGATCTTCGGCCCCCTGGCGCCGGAGGTGGGCGCCTTCATCGAGCGCCGCTACGGCAAGCGGGCGCTCGCGGCGGCCTCGTTTCTCGACGAGCGCTGGTAGGCCCCGAAACCTTCCCTTCTTCCCGCCGTAGATCCTCTTGACGACAGATGTAGGCACGGCTATCATGCCTACAGATGTCGTCAAGGAGGGGTGAGAGCATGGCGGGGAGATCGATCGGCGACCAGGAGTTGGCGCTCCTCAAGTACGTGGCGGAGGCGGGGGCGGTGACGGTGGGCCAGGCGGCGGAAGGCTTCGGCGCGCCGCGCGGCCTGGCACGCTCGACCGTCCTCACCATGATGGAGCGGCTGCGCGCCAAGCGGCACCTGCGCCGGCGGCGGGTGGACGGCGTCTTCCAGTACACCTCGCCCGCCAGCCCCGCCGAGCTGCTGACCGGTGTCGTCAAAAGCTTCGTCGAGACCACCCTGGCGGGCTCCGTGTCGCCCTTCGTGACCTATCTGACGGAGACCGCCGAAGTCTCCGACGCCGAGCTCGCCGACCTCGAGCGGCTGGTCGCCCGGCTGCAGGCCCAGAAGAAGGAGACCTGAGATGAACCTTTTCGATCTCGCCTTTCGCTGCACCAGCCTCCTGGCGCGCGCCTCGCTCGCGGGCGGGCTCCTCGCCGCCGCCGTCTGGGTCGGCTGCCGGCTCTTCCCCCGCCTCCCCGCCGGCTTGCGCTGCGCCCTCTGGTGGCTCGTCTGCCTGCGGCTCCTCATCGGCCTCGCCGGCATGGCTCCCGTCGCTCTGCCGGTGCTGCCGGCGGCCACGGTCGCCTCCGCGCCGCACCTGCCGGCCGTCCTGGCGGCGCCAGGTCCCGCACCCGCCTCCAGGCTCGTTCTGTCGACGGGCGCGGAGAAGCGGCCGGTTTGGCCGCTGGCGGTGGCACTCGCCTGGCTCGCCGGCGTCCTCGTCCATCTCGCCCGCGCCGGCCGCCAGCTCGCCGCGGCCCGCCGCCTCGTGCGGGAATCGGCGCCCGTCGACGTCCCCGGCGTCGATTCCCTGACCGCCGATCTCGCCGGCGAGATCGGCCTCCGCCGGCCGCCCGCGGTGCGCTGCTCGTCCGCCGTGCGGACGCCGCAGGCCCGTCTCGGCGGG
>DATNKQ010000450.1:0-8453 GCA_035603315.1 Thermoanaerobaculia bacterium | reverse complement strand
GTCTTGGGCCTCTGGTTCACCGTCTCTCAGGCCGACCTGGCGCGCGAGGGCTCGGGAGTCTTCGTCGCCGCCCGCACCGGGTTGCGGGTGCTGGGCGCGCGGCTGGGAGCGGTCCTCCTCTTCCACCTGCTGTTCTTCATCGCCTCCGTCGGCATCAGCCTCTGCGCCCTGCCGCTCTCGCTGCTCCTCAACGTCGGCCTCCGCGACGATCCGATGGTCCACCTGGCGGCGCGCCTCCTCCTCTTCTTCCTGCAGTCCGTCCCGCAGTCGGTCCTGGCGCTGGCGCTGGGCGCCTCCCTGGTCGCCCTCGTGCGCGGCGAGGCACGGGGAGAGGTCGCCGGGTGAAAGCCCGAGGCCCGCTCGATCGCGCCGCCTTCCTTCGCGGGCTCCTGGCGCTTGTCGTCCTCGCGGGCTGCGCGCGATCGCTGCCGCCGCCGGTCCAACCCCTGCCGGGCCGCCCGGCCCCGGGCGCGGCGGCCGCTCCCCAGCCGGCCGCTCCGCCCTCCGCCCCCGCCGTTCCTGGCCGCCCCGCCGGCCCGCAGCCGCGGACGGAGCCCCTCGCCGCCGGGCCGTCGGCGCCGCTCCTCGTCAAGGTGGGCCTGGCGAGCGACCTCGCGGCCGTCACTCTCCCCTGCTGCGAAGGGGAGGTGACCGTCTCCTCGGGGGATCAGGTAGTGGCCGTGCTGTCGCCCCTCCGCGTCGAGCCCGCCGCCGGCTCCGCCCAGCACGGCTTCTATCGCCTGCAGGTCTCCGCGCTGAGGGACGAGGGGCAGGCGCGGGACCTGGCCGCCCGCCTGGCGCGGCAGACCGGAGAGCCGGCCGACGCTCACTTCGACGCCGGCATCGACCTCTACCGCATCCGGCTGGGCCACTATGGCTCGCGCGAGGAGGCGGAGGCCGACCAGAAGCGCATCGGCGCCCTGGGGGTGACCGGCGCCTGGGTGGTGAGCGAGGGGGCGCAGGTGAGCGATCCCGCCCTCCGGCTGACGCAGCGGGGGACCGCCTCGCTCCTCCCCGGGCGCTGGCTCGCCGTCGCCACTGCCGCCGGCTCCGGCACCGCCGGCATGCGCGCCGAGGGCCATCGCTATCGCGGCCGCATCTTGATCTATCTCAACGACCGCGGCAGCCTCAACCTGATCAACGAGCTGCCGCTCGAGGAGTACCTGCGGGGCGTGGTGCCGAGCGAGATGGGGCCGGAGCAGTACGGCCAGCTCGAAGCGCTCAAGGCCCAGGCGGTTGCCGCCCGCACCTACACGCTCAAGAACCTCGGCGAGTTCTCCCGCGAGGGCTACGACATCTGCGCCACCGCGCGCTGCCAGGTCTACAGCGGCATGGAGGTCGAGCACCCGCTCTCCGACCGCGCCATCGCCGAGACCGCCGGCCAGGTGCTCCTCTACAAGGGCGAGCTGGTCGACGCCCTCTACAGCTCGACCTGCGGCGGCCACACCGAGGACGCCCAGGTCATCTTCCCCTTCAAGCAGGAGCCCTATCTGAAGGGGGTGCCCTGCGTCGAGGCCGGGACGGTGCGCCTGGACGGCGACCTGCCGGCCGGAGCCGCCTTCCCCGACGAGCTCACCCAACGGCTGCTGCCGCCGCCTTCCGGGGCGGCGCCCGCCGACGCCTTGGCGGGCCGCCTGGAGAGGCTGGCCATGCTGGCCGGCCTGCCGCCGCCGCGCGCCCGCCTCGCCTCCCTCGATCGCCGCGAGGTACAGCGCTTCGTGGCCTCCACCTTCGACCTGGCGCTCGACACCCACCTGCTGCTGGCGTCCGAGGACGTCGCCTATCTGGTCTCCGATCCGCCGCCGGGATGGAGCGAGGAGGACCGCCGCCGCGCGGCCTACCTGCTGCGCAGCGGTCTGGTGACCGGCCCGCCCGACCGGCCGCTGGCCAAGGCCGAGGTCGAGCGCATGCTCCTCGCCTTCGCCGAGCTGCTGCGGGTCGTCCGCCGCGAAGAGGTCTCGTTCCTCTCCCGGGCGGACGGCCGGCTCACCGTCCACGCCGGCAAGGAGGAGAAGGTGTACACCCTGCCGGCCCACCTCGCGACCTTCCGCCGGAGCGGCGAGGAGGCGTCGGGCGCCCCCCTGGGGCTGCTGCCGGGCGACGGCCTGACGCTCTTCTGGCAGGAGGACCACCTCCTCGCCGCGGTCCAGGACGTCGACCCCCAGGGCGCGGCCTACGACCGCAGCAGCAAGTGGAGCTCGTGGACCCGCTTCCGCAGCGACTCCCAGATCGCCAGCCAGGTGCAGACCCGGCTGCCGGGGCTGGGCTACCGCGGCTTCGAGATCCTGTCGCGCGGCGTCTCGGGGCGGGTGGGCAAGATCCGCATCGACGGCCTACGGGAGTCGGTCGAGATCGAGGGGCTGGCCGTGCGCTGGACGCTGGACGTCCCCGACACTCTCTTCACCGCCAAGCGCCTGGAGCCGCCGAACCAGGAGCCCGGATGGCTGTTCACCGGCCGCGGCTGGGGGCACGGCGTCGGCATGTGCCAGGTCGGCGCCTACGGCATGGCCCTGCGCGGCCACAGCTACCGCGACATCCTCCTCCACTACTACACCGGCGTCGACCTCGGCCGGGTGCGGTTGACGAGCGGTACCGGCCGGGCCGCCGGCCGCTGAGGAGGACGCACGCCCGCTCTCCTCGACCGTCCCCTGGCGCGGTACATCGACCACACGCTGCTGCGCCCCACGGCGACCGCGGCGGAGGTGCGGCTGGCGATCGACGAGGCCGCCCGGTATGGGTTCGCCTCCGTCTGCATCCCGCCCGTCCACGTCCCCCTGGCGGCCGATCTGCTGCGGGGGACTGCCGTCCGCGTCGGCACCGTCGTCGCCTTCCCTTGCGGCTACGTCCAGCCGGAGGTCCGCCGCGAGGAGTCCCGGCGGGCCATCGGCGACGGCGCCCAGGAGCTCGACTCCGTCCTCAACCTCTCCTGGCTCAAGGGAGGGGAGGAGGAGAGGGTGCTGGACGATCTCGCGGCCTGGGTGGAGGCGGCGCACGCGCAGCGTGAAGGCCTCACCCTCAAGGTGATCGTCGAGACCGCGCTCCTGACCACGGAAGAGAAGGCCGCGGCGGCCCTCCTCGTCGTCCGCTCCGGCGCCGACTTCGTCAAGACCTCGACCGGCTTCGCCGCGGTCGCCGCGGGCTCGGCGGGCGCCACCGTCGCCGACGTCCGGCTCCTCGCCCGCGCCGCCGCCGGCAGGATCGGCGTCAAGGCCTCGGGCGGCATCCGCGACGCCGATACCGCGCTCGCCATGATCGCCGCCGGCGCCACCCGCCTGGGCACCTCGAGCGGAGTCGCCATCGTCCGTTCCTCAACCCTTCAGGGCACCGAGCTCGGAGCCCATCGCGCGCAAGGAACCTCATGATCCATCAGCTCCTCGACTACTTCCTGCACCTGGACGCCCATCTGACGCAGGGCGTGCAGACGCTGGGCTCCAGCTTCTACCTCGTCCTCTTCCTCGTCCTCTTCTGCGAGACCGGCCTGGTCGTCACCCCGTTCCTGCCTGGCGACTCGCTGCTCTTCGCCGTGGGGGCGCTGGCCGCGGCGTCGGGGTCGACCCTCAAACTGCCGCTCTTGATGGTCCTCCTCGTCGTCGCCGCGGTGGCGGGGGACGCCGTCAACTACTGGGTGGGCCTGCGGCTGGGCCCCAAGGTCTTCTCGCGCGAGGACTCCTGGTGGCTCAACAAGCGGCACCTGGTGCGGGCGCAGGGGTTCTACGAGCGCTACGGCGGCAAGACCATCTTCCTCGCCCGCTTCGTGCCCATCCTGCGCACCTTCGCCCCCTTCGTGGCCGGCATCGGCCGCATGCGCTACGCCCGCTTCGCCGCCTTCAACATTGCGGGCGGCGCCTCCTGGGTGCTCGCCTTCCTCTTAGCAGGCTTCTACTTCGGCAACCTCCCGCAGGTGAAGACGAACTTCCACTACGTGATCGTCGCCATCATCGTCATCTCGCTGGTGCCGGTGGTCGTCGAGTTCCTCCGCGCCCGGCGGCAGGAGAAGGCGGCCGGCTGATGCCGCTGCCGGCCCGTCGGAAGATCGCCGGCATCGCGCTCGCGGCCGCCGCTGCGCTCTCGGCGAGCCGGTTGGGGGCCACCGCGGATCTCACCGTCTCCGTCCGCGTCGAAGCGGAACGCGACGGAGAGATGGTCTCCGGAGCGTCGATCGCTCTCAGCGCCCCCGCCCCCTTCGCCGCTGCCGGGCCGTGCCATCCGCTGGCGCCGGAGCCGGCCGCCGCCGCGAGCCGCCCGGGAGAGGACGGCGGCGCCGTGCTGCCGGTGCCGCGCGCCGGGGTCTGGCGCCTCGTCGTCCGCGCTCCGGGGAAGGTCCCCGCGGAGGCATTCGTCGGCGTCCTCTCCGCCGAGGAGGCCCTTCCGCCGGTCGCTCTCGACGCCAGCGAGGATCAGGCGATCCTGCTCGTCGATCCCGCCGGGCATCCGCTCGACGGGGCCACGATCGTCGCCGTGACCGGCGAGCTGCCGATGACCGCGCGCTTTCCGTGGACCGATCCGGCGCTTCGGGATGAGAGCGGGGGAGGCGGAAAGTCCTCGCTGCCGGACGGCCCGCGGAACTGGCGATTGGGCGTGAGCCTGCCCGGCTACGCGCCGTGGAGCGGCGACCGGGCGCCGCTGCGCGTCACGCTCAAGCCGGCAGCGTCTCGGCTCCTCCGTCTCCTCGGACCGCGCGGCGAGCCGCTGGCAGCGGCGCGGCTGTGGGACGCGGAGAGCTGCGCCGAGCTGGGGACCGCCGACGCCGGCGGCGAGGTGGGCTTGACCGCGGCGGAGGGGCGCCGCCGGATCGTCGTGGCAGCGCCCGACGGGCGGCGCTGGTCGGGCGTTCCGGGCGCGCCGGAAGGCGCCGGTGCCGCCAGCGAGCCGTGGTCCTGGAAACTCCCCGAGCCCCATCCACCGCTCGCCGGCCGATTGGAAGATGGGCTGGGCGGAGCGGGGCTGGTGGGCGCCCTGGTGTGGAGCGCCGAGGATCCGGCGTCCTGGGCGCGGAGCGACGGCGCGGGACGCTTCACGCTGCCGTGGCCGGTGTTGAGTGACGCGGTCGAGATCCACGTGCGCGCCGCGGGCTTCCTGCCGCTCGCCGCGCGGCGCCGGCTCGGCGCCCGCGCGACGGCGGAGGTCGTGCTGGCGCCGGTGCGGCCGTTCGCCGGGCGGGTGGTCGACGAAACCGGCCGGCCGGTGGCCGGCGCCGAGATCACCGCCAGGCCGCACGATCCACGGCCGGGAGCCCGGGCGCGGAGCGGCGCCGACGGCTCCTTCCTCCTGCGCGACCTCTGGCCGCAATCCGCCTACGCTCTCACCGCCGCGGCCGCCGGCCACGGCTCCGCGACTCTCGAGCTCGAGACCGGCTCGCAGGTCGCCGGCCAGCCGCCGGAGAAGCCCGCGCGGGTCGTGCTCTGCCGCCAGATCCCGGTCGCGGTGACGGTGCGGGATGCGAAGGGCTCGCCGTTGGCGGGCGCCGACGTCGCGCTCTCCGGCCTGGCGCATCCCGTCTCCCTCAAGACGGGGATGGACGGCAGCGTCGAGCTCCCGGCGCCGCCCGCGGCGATCCTCGGTCTCAGTATCCGGGCGCCCGGCTTCGCGCCGTTGGCGACGACCTGGGAGCCGCCCGAGAAGATGGAGGACGAGCCGCAGTGCCGGGCCGGCCGCGTGCCGCCGAAGATCGAGCTGGAGCGCAGCTTGGAGGTGGCGGGCCGAGTCGCCGATCCCCGGGGACTGCCGCTCGCCGAGGCGGAGGTGTGGGACCTCGCCCGCAAGCGGAAGCTGGCGACGACGGGGCCGGACGGCCGCTTCGCCCTCCACGACCTGGCTGTCTCGAAGGAGGGGCTGCGGGTCTGCCGCACGGGATTCCGGCCGCTCGAGCTCCAGGTCCGGCCGCCGGTCCTCGAGGCGCTGGCGGTCACCCTCGAGCCCGCATCGGGGATCGCAGGGAGAGTCGTGCGCCAGGACGGCAGCCCGGCCGTCGACGTGGAGGTCTTCGCCAACCAGACCGGCGGTTCGCCCAAGACGACCGGTCCTCCCCGCGAGTACTGCCCCACCGAAGCGGACTGGAGGTCGGCGCGCACGGATGCGGGCGGTCGCTTCCTCGTCGTGCCTCTCGTGCCTGGCTGGTTCGTGGTCACGGCGAACGACGGCGCCGGCGGCTTCGCCGACAGCGCGCCCGTGCGCGTCGCCGCCAGCGAGACAGCCGGCGAGGTCGATCTCACCCTCGGCCCGGCGACGAGAGCCGTGGGCCGGATCGTCGACGAAGCCGGAGCGCCGGTGCTGGCCACGGTCGCGGTCAAGCGTCTCGAGCTCTCGACCTCGACGGACGCCGACGGCCGCTTCACGCTCGCGCCGCTGCGCCCGGGCGACGAGATGGTCGAGGCGGAGGCGGATTGGCTGTCGGTCTCCCGCCTCGTCGCGCTCTCACCCGGCGACAACGAGATCGAGCTGGTGCTGCCGGTGCGCCCCCTGCGCCGGATCTCCGGGCGCCTCGTCGACACCGACGGCGCCCCGGTCGCCGAATCGATCCTGAAGCTCGAAGGCACCGTCTATCGCGATCGCTTCCAGCAGCTCGACACCAACCCAGATGGGAGCTTCCTCTTCGACCTCGTCGAGGAGGGCGAGTACCGGCTCCGGGTAATGGAGACCTTCGCCGAGCACCAGATGGAGCCGGCGACGATCGAGGTGGCGGGAGGCGACGTCGCCGACCTCGTCGTCCGCTTCCTGCCCGCTCCCGACATCACCGTGACCGGACGGGTCGTGGGAGCCGACCCGCGGCACCCGGTGGAGGTCACGGCGGACGGCCCGGGGGAGCAGAGATCGGCCGACGCGGAGCCCGACGGCAGCTACCGGATCGAGCACCTGGTGCCGGGGCGCTGGATGCTCAGGGCGAGGGAAAACCGTGAGACCGGAGCCGAAGCGCCCGTCATGCTCTCGCCGGAGAGCCCGGAGGTGGTGCAGGACCTCGTCTTCTCCCTGCGCGAGGTGAGCGGCAGGGTCGCCGATCGCGCCGGCGACCCGGTGCCGGATGTCGACGTCGTGCTGGAGCCCGGCGGGCACCTCGCCACGACCGCCGCGGACGGCAGCTTTACGCTCCACGCCGCCGATGGATCGTATCGGGTGCAGATCGAGCGCCAGAACCATCGGCTCGACCTCCCCGGCGATCTCCAGGTGAGCGGCGGTCCCCTGACCGGAGTCGAGCTGACCCTCGCCACCTCCACCCTGCACGGCAAGATGCTGGGCCTGGAGCCGGGCGAGGCGCCGACCAGCGCGTACGTCGTGGGCGGCGCGGGGAGCGGGGCGATCGATGCGGACGGCGCCTTCACCATCGAGGGCGTCGCCCCCGGAAGATGGACGGTGGAGGCGGGGCTGGCGGGCGGCGAGAGCGCGACGGGAGAGGTTACCGTTCCCGTCGCGGCGGCCGACGTGCCGGTCGAGCTGACGATCGAGCGGGGCAGCTTCGAGCTGGCGGGACGGATCACGGGAGCGGTCGACCCCTCGCTCTTCGCGGTCGAGATCCGGCGCCAGGACGGCAGGTACGGATCGCGCTCGGCGATCGACTCCCAGGGAGTCTTCCGCTTCGAACACCTCGCGCCCGGAGACTACGCCGTCGTGATCGACGCGCTCACCGACGAGTCCTGGGTCATCGTCGCCCACCAGGAGCTGACGCTCGCGGGGAGCGACAGCGTGGAGATCGCCATCGATCCGGGAGTGAAAGCGCTCCGCTGGCCCCCCGCCGCTCCCGTCGATTAGCCCGCTTCCGCCGGCTGGTAACCCTCGCAGTCGAGCACCGGCAGCGGCGGGTAGCGGGGGAATCGGGGGTCGGTCTCCGCCAGGCCGCAGCGCACGAAGACGCTGCGGTCGGAGGCCTGCAGGCGGAGGTGGCGGCAGCGGGCGCAGAGGCCGGGCGGGACGGCGAGGTCGGCGCTCCGCCGCGGCTTTTGGGCTGCGGTCATGAGGCTCAGTCGACGCTCTGATGCGCCTGCGTTTCGTCGAGCACCGGCTCTTCGCGGAGCGTGTCCGCCATCCCCGTCGGCCCCACCAGCACGAGCAGGTCGCCGGCGCGGAGGATCGTCTCGCCGCCGGGCATCACCCGCTCCTCGCCGCCCCCGGCGGTCGGCCGCCTGATCTCGATCACCCGCGCTCCCACCCGCTGCGGCAAGCGCGCCTCGGCCAGTGTTTTGCCTACCAGGTCCGGCGGCACCGGAACCATGTGAAGGGCGAAATCGGGAGGGAGCTCGATGTGGTCGCGGCTGACCTGGGAGTCGTGGCTGGAGACGAAGGTCGCCAGGAGCGCCGGCCGCCCCAGCACCTCCTGCGCGTAGACGGCCAGGAGGTCGCGCTTGGCGAGCACTCCCAGGAAGCGGCCGTCGCCGGCGTCGACCACCGGCAGGCGCTCGAAGTCGCTCGCCGCGAAGACCTCGATGACGCGGTGGAGCCGCTCGTCCGAGCGGATGACCTTG
>DATNKQ010000127.1:0-2935 GCA_035603315.1 Thermoanaerobaculia bacterium | reverse complement strand
CGACCTGGGGCGCTGGCTGCCGAGCGGCGACATCGAGTTCTTGGGCCGCGAGGACTTCCAGGTCAAGATCCAGGGTCACCGCATCGAGCTCGGCGAGATCGAGGCCGCCCTCGCCCGCTGCCCGGGGGTCGAGGCGGCGGTGATCACCGCCCCCGTCACTCCGGCGGCTGCCGGCGAGCCCCCCCGCGGCCGCCAGCTCGCGGCTTACGTCGTGCTGAGCTCCGAGGCGCGGCGAGAGCCGGCGAGCCCTCCGGCCCAGTCACCGCCGGCCTGGCTGGCGGGAGCCGAGGCGGTCCGGCGCAAGGCCACCGCCTCGGCGCTGCGCGAGCTTCCCGTCGCCGGCGCCGTCGAGCTGCCGGCGCCGGAGCTCGACGCGGCAGCCGTCGAGGAGCTCTACCTGGCGCGGCGCAGCTTCCGCGAGTTCACCGCCGAGCCGGTCGCAGCTGCCGACCTCGGCGAGCTCCTCGCCTGCCTGCGGCAGCTTCGCGTCGGCGGCCATCCCCGGCCCAAGCTCCGTTACGGCTCGGCCGGCGGCCTGTACCCGGTTCAGGCCTATCTCTATATCGCCGAGGGGCGGGTGCAGGGGGTGGCCCGCGGCACCTACTACTACCATCCCGGAACCCACCGCCTGCTGCCGCTGGCGCCCGGCGCGCACGTAGACGCCAGCGTGCAGGCACCGATCAACCGGGCGGTCTTCTCCGGCTCGGCGTTCTCGATCTTCCTGGTCGGCTGGATGGACGCCATCGAGCCCCACTACGGCGAGCAGGGGCGCCACTACGCCGTCCTCGAGGCGGGGGCCATGGCGCAACTCCTCGAGATGTCGGCGACGGCGCACGGCCTCGGGCTGTGCCAGATCGGCGACCTCGACTTTGCCGCCATCCGCCCGCTGCTCGACCTCGGGGACGGGCACGAGCTGCTGCACAGCCTGGTCGGCGGCCGCATCGATCCGGCCCGTATCACGCTGGCGGGCTATCGCGAGGAGGCGGCGGCCTATCAGTCGCTGCTCGCTCTGGTCGAGGAACGCGAGGCCGCGCCGGCCACCGCCGGCGCCCTGCCGCGCGCCCGCTCGGACGCTGCGGTGACGATGGAGCTGCGCGCCTTCCTGCGCAGCCAGCTCCCCGAGTACATGGTGCCGGCGACCTTCGCCTTCCTCGATCGCCTGCCGCTGACCGCCAACGGCAAGGTCGACCGCGCCGCGCTGCCGCGGTCGGCGGCGGTGTCCGATCGGCCGGAGAGGGCGGCCGGCGCGGCGCCGCACGGCGCCTACGAAGAGAGGATCGCCGCCGCCTGGCGGGAGGTGTTGTTCATCGAAGAGGTGGGGGTCGACGACAACTTCTTCACCCTCGGCGGGCACTCGGTAACGCTGGTCCGCGTCAACAACCGGCTCTGTGAGGAGCTGCGCCGCGAGATCCCGCTGGCGGCGATGTTCGAGCATCCCACCATCGCCTCGCTGGCCCGCTATCTGGCCGGCGCGCCGGCGGCGCCGGTGCTCGGGCGCAGCAGCGAACGCGGTGACCGGCGGCGGGAGATGGCGCTCGAGCGGCGCGCCCGTCGTCGCCCCGAAGGGGATGCCGGTGAGTAAACCCGCGAACGGCGACGTCGCCGGCGTGGCGGTGATCGGCATGGCCGGGCGCTTCCCCGGGGCCGCCACCCTGGAGCAGTTCTGGGCCAACCTGCGCGACGGCCGGGAGTCGATCGCGCGCCTGTCCGACGAGCAGCTGCTGGCGAGCGGCGCCAGGCCCGCGACGCTCGCCAATCCGCTCTACGTCAAAGCCGCTCCCCTGCTCGACGGGGTGGACCTCTTCGACGCCCCGTTCTTCGGCATCAACGGGCGCGAGGCGGAGATCCTCGATCCGCAGCAACGCCTGTTCCTCGAGTGCGCCTGGTCGGCCCTGGAGTCGGCGGGCTACGTGGCGGAGCGTTACCCAGGCTCGATCGGCCTCTTCGCCGGCGCCGGCCCGAGCGCCTATCTGTGGTCGAACCTGTCGCGGCGGCCGGACGTGCTCGACGCCCACGGCTCCCTGCCGGTGCTCCTGGGCAACGAGAAAGACTACCTGGCGAGCCGCACCGCATTTGCCTTGAACCTGCGCGGCCCGTGCATCGGCGTGCAGACCGCCTGCTCGACGTCGCTGGTGGCCGTCCACCTCGCCTGCCAGGCGCTGCTCGACTACCACTGCGACATGGCGCTGGCCGGCGGGGTGCGGATCTCCGTGCCCCAGGCTCTGGGGTACTTCTACGAGGAGGGGGGAATCCTCTCTCCCGATGGTCACTGCCGGACTTTCGACGCGCGCGCCGGCGGCACCCTCTTCGGCAGCGGCGTCGGCGCCGTGGTCCTGAAGCGCCTGGACGAGGCGCTGGCCGACGGCGACCCGGTTCGCGCCGTGATCCGCGGCACGGCGGTCAACAACGATGGCTCCCTCCGGGTCGGCTTCAGCGCCCCCGGCGTCGAGGGACAGATGGCGGTGATCGCCGAAGCGTTGTCGGCGGCGGCGGTCGATCCCGACACGATCAGCTATGTGGAAGCGCACGGCACCGCGACGCCGCTGGGCGATCCCATCGAGGTCGAGGCGCTGACCCGCGCCTACCGCTCACACACCCGCCGCAAAGGCTTCTGCGCCCTCGGCTCGGTCAAGTCGAATGTCGGCCACCTCGACACCGCCGCCGGCGTCGCCGGGCTGATCAAGACCGTGCTGTCGCTCGAGCACCGCCAGCTCCCGCCCAGCCTTCACCTCGAGACGCCGAACCCGCAGATCGATTTTGCCGGCAGCCCGTTCTACGTCAACGATCGCCTTCGGGAGTGGGAAGGGACCGGCGGCCCGCGCCGGGCGGCAGTCAGCGCCTTCGGCATGGGCGGCGCCAACGCCCACGTGGTGCTGGAGGAGGCGCCGGCGGCGCCGGCGCCCGCCCCCTCCCGTTCCTGGCAGGTCCTCGCCCT
>DATNKQ010000432.1:0-2688 GCA_035603315.1 Thermoanaerobaculia bacterium | reverse complement strand
GACGCCGCAAGCCGTGAGGAGGACGGCCGCGAGGGCGGCCGCCAGGACGCGGCCCGCCGTGGTCCCTCCCCGCACCTTCCTAACCGGCCGTCGGATAGAGCTGGCGGTAGCTGTCGGAGAGCACCAGGATCCGCTTGACGTAGGTCTTCGACTCCTCGAGGTCGAGCCCCTCGAGGAAGTGGTCCAGCTCGCCCGAGCGCCTCTCCCTCCACAGCCGCTTGATGCGGTAAGGGCCGCCGTTGTAGCCGGCCAGGGCGAGCTCCAGGTTGTCGTCGAACATCGACAGCACCTGGCGAAAGTAGGTGGTCCCCAGCTGCAGGTTGTAGGAGGGGTCGGTCAGGCGGTCGCGCGAGAAGCCGAGGCCGAAGCGGGCGGCGAGCTCCCGCGCCGTCCCCGGCATGAGCTGCATGAGGCCGCGCGCCCCCGCCGTGCTGGTGGCATGGGCGTCGAAGCCGCTCTCCTGGCGGACGATGCCGAAGACGAGCGGCGCGGGCAGGCGGTTGCGCGACGCCCAGCCGCGGATGGTGTCCTGGTAGTCGAGCGGGTAGTAGAGATGGCGGGCGAGATCCGGGAGGGTCGCCTGGTAGGGGCCGCCGAGAGCGGGGAAGGCGCCGCGGATGGCGAGCATGCTCTTACGGCGCTCGCCCTTTCTGGCGAGGACCAGCGCGTTCAGGGCCGCCGCCGGGCGCGGCTTCGCCTTGCCGCTCTCGAGCTCGATCTCGGAAGACGCCAGGTCGTCCAAGCCGAGGTCGGTCAGCAGGCGGGCCCGCCGCAGCGCCGGATCGTCGGGCCAGGGCTCGATCGCCTGCTCGGCGGCGGCGGCCCGCGGGGCCCGCCGCTTCAGCCGGACGAGGGCGTTCCGGCGGTAGAAGTCGGTGGTGTCGGCGGCGGTGAGCTGGTCGTAGAGCTGCTGCGCTCGCTCGCTCTCGCCCAGGGCCTCGAAGGCGCGCGCCGTCCAGTAGCGGCCGCGGCGGGCGTTGCCGTCCTCCGGGTAGAGGTCGGCGAGCTCGGTCCAGTACCCCACGGCGCCCGTGAAGTTGCGGCGGTCGTACTCCCGCCAGCCCAGGTTCCAGAGGTTGGCGGCGCCCGTCGTGTCCGCGGGATCGAAGCGGCGCAGCTCGCGGAGAGTCTCGATGGCGCGGTCGAAGAGATCGGACTCGACGAGGTCGGCATAAAGGTCCCTAAGGGCGCGGATCGCCAGCCCCGGCTCGGCGCCGAGCTCGACGACCTTCCGCAGGTGCTGCTCGGCGATCGCCCGGAAGTCGGCGCGCTCGCGGGCGGGAAGGTTGGCGCGCCCGCGGTGGGCCTGGGCGACGTCGGCGGCGGCTCGCGCCCGCGCCCATTCGAGCTTGACCCGCTGGCGGGGGTCGCTGCCGGAGATCGGCGTCAGCAGGGTCAACGCCTCCATGCCGCGGTGCTCGCGGGTCAGGACGTCGGCCTTCTGGGCGTACCAATCGAGATCGCGGTCGTGCGCGCGGACCATGTCGAGGGTGGCGAGCGCGTTGTCGCCCAGGTCGAGGCCGAACAGGGCCTCGCTGCGGCGCTTCAGCTGGTCGGCCGACAGCAGGTCCGCCCAGGGGATGGCGCCATCCGGACGGCGGAAGTGATCGACGACCTGGAGGCGGGCGGCGGCGGTCGGCGAGTGGGTGAGCAGGCGGCGCGCCGCCTCGGCCTCGCCGGCGAGGTCGTTGGCGCCGGTGGCGATCTCCCAGGCCAGGCTCTCGAGCTGCGTCGCCGCCTCGCCGCTCAAGCCGTCCCGCCCCTTCTGCACCAGCTCCAGGGCGCGCCGGGCGTTGCCCTGCCGCCAGGCGAGGTCGGCGGCCTTGACGAGCGCGCGGGGGACCAGCGGCGAGGCCGGATAGTCGCCCAGGAGCTTGGCCAGCGCCGCCTGCGCGAGGAGCATGTGGCCGTTGGCGGCGGAGCTGTCGGAGAGGATGAACAGCCGCCAGTCCTCGAGCGGTCCGCCGGGGTCGGGCGCCGCGAACAGGCGCTCCTCGGCGAGCCCGATCTCCTCGCAGGAGTGGGCGTAGAGCCCGGAGACCAGACGCGCCACCGTCACCTGCGGCTTCGGCGCGGCGAGGAGAGGGGCGAGCGCCCGCTCGGCGCCCGCGCAGTCCCGCTGGCGCAGCGCCGCGGCGGCGGCGGCGTAGAGGCGCGGCGCGTCGTCATAGGCGTTGATTGCGGGCAGGGCAGGGAGGACGGCGGGGACGGTAGAGACCGTGGGAGCCGGGGTGGCCGCCGGCGTCGGGCTGCCGGCGAGGCCCAGGAGGAGCGGGATGGAGAGCAGGACGGCGAGAGCCGGCAGACGGCGGGACGGGTTACGGACGCTCCTCAACTTTTACTCCCGGCGGATCGTCTCCGCGGCCTTGCCGCGGGGCCCGAAGGGTGCGATCCGCGCTTCAGATGCCGAGGGCCTTGGAGTCCCCTGCCGCCAGGATCCGGACCAGCTCCTGGTAAAAATAGTCCGTCGAGCGGAGGACCCGCTGCTCGACCCGCTCTTCGTACATCTGGCGGGAGCGGTCGATGTCCTCCTTCAGGCGCTCGTAGATGTCGCGGTTGCGCCGGCCCTCCTCGACCTGCTCCTCATTGTAGAGCTTGATCTCGGAGACCAGCAGGCGCGCCAGGCGCCGCGCCTCCTCGTGCAGCGCCTCGTCGTCGGGCGAGACCGGCACCCGGGTGGTGGCGAAG
>DATNKQ010000126.1:0-5909 GCA_035603315.1 Thermoanaerobaculia bacterium | reverse complement strand
GTCGCCGCCGCGCGGCGCCGGCTGGATGGGAGGCACCTCGGGCTGGTGCGCCTCCTCGATGTAGGCAGCCTGCTCGGCGACGGTGAGCCGCTCGAAGAAGGCGGCGAGCGAGAGCTCGACCGCCAGCGCCTCGCGCACTCGCGCCACGATCTGGGTCGCCAGGAGCGAGTGGCCTCCGAGGTCGAAGAAGCCGTCGTGGACGCCCACCTGCGGCACGCCCAGGACCTGCGCCCAGATCCCCGCCAGCACCTCCTCCGTCGGGGTGCGGGGCGCGACGTGGTCGGGTGAGAGCTCGACCTGGAGCGCCTCCGGCTCGGGCAGCGCCCGGCGGTCTACCTTGCCGCTCGCGGTGAGCGGCAGGGCGTCCAGGAAGATGAAAGCCGCCGGCACCATGTAGGCCGGCAAGGAGCGCTCGGCCAGCCCGCGCAGCTCCGCGGGCGCCGGCCGCTCGCCGCTCGCCGCGACGTAAGCAATTAGCCGCTGGCGGCCGCCTTCCCCCCGCACCGCGGCGACGGCGGAGGCGACCCGCGAGTGGGTGAGCAGCACCGCCTCGATCTCCTCGAGCTCGATGCGATGGCCGCGCAGCTTGACCTGGTGGTCGATGCGGCCGAGAAAGGTGATCTCGCCGTCGGCGCCGTGGCGGACGAGGTCGCCGCTGCGATAGAGCCTCCCCCCCGGCCGGCCGCCGAAGCGGTCGGGAACGAACCGGGCGGCGGTGAGCGCCGGGTGGCCGAGGTAGCCGCGGGCCACGCCGTCGCCGCCGATGCAGAGCTCGCCGGGGGCGCCGGCGGGCACCGGCTCGCCCCAGCGGTCGAGGATGTACGTGGCGTTGTTGGCGGTGGGGCGGCCGATGGGCACCGCCGACGCCGGCGACCTGCCGGCGCCCCGCGGCACCTCGTAGAGGCAGCTGTTGACCGAGACCTCGGTCGGACCGTAGCCGTTGAAGAGGCGGCAGCCTGGCCCGACCGCCGCGAAGAGGCGTTCGACGGCCGGACGGTCGAGCGCCTCGCCCCCGAGATGCAGGACGGCGAGGCCGGACAGGTCGGCGCCCCCGGCGGCGATCTCGCGGCAGAAAGAGGGGGTGGTGTGGAGGCAGTCGACGCCGAGCGTCCCCACCGCCGCGGCATAGCGGTCGAGCTCTCCCCGCGGCGCGTCGACGCAGACGAGGGTGCCGCCGGCGAGCAGTGTGGTGAGGATCTCGAAGACCCCGAAGTCGAAGCCGTAGGAGAGGTTCTGCAGCACCCGCGTCTGCCCGTTCAGGCCGAAGCGGGCGCGGCTCCAGAGCAGGATCGGCAGCAGGTTGCGATGCGACACCGCGACGCCTTTCGGCCTCCCGGTGCTCCCCGAGGTATAGATGACGTAGGCGAGGTTCTGCGGGTCGGGCCGCAGCGCCGGCTCCGCGGGCAGCGGCTCGGGCGCCCCGGCGCCGTCGCCTTCCAGCAGCACCCGTGGGATCGCCGCCGGCAGGCGGGCGGCCAGCCGGTCCTGCGTCACCACCATGCGCGCTCCGGAATCGGTCAGCATGAAGCCCATGCGATCGGCCGGATAGGCGGGGTCCAGCGGCAGGAAGGCCCCTCCCGCCTTGAGGATTCCGAGCATCCCCACGACCGCCGCGGAGGCCGGCTCGACACAGAGGCCCACCACCACCTCGGGGCCGACTCCTCGGGCAACAAGGCGCCGCGCCAGGTCGCTCGCCGCGCCGTCGAGCTCGCCGTAGGGGACGGTCGGCTCTCCGGCGGTGAAGGCGATGGCCGCCGCCGCCGGCCGCGACGCCGCCTGGCGCTCGAAGAGGCGATGGACGAGGTCGTCGAGCGACCAGGGCTCGCCGGCAGAGGCCCATTCGGCGAGCAGCTGGTGGCGCTCGTTCTCCGTGAGGAGCGGCAGCTCGGCGACGCGCCGCGAGGGGTCGGCCGCAAGCCCCTCCAGCAGCGTGACGAAGTGGGATGCCAGGCGCGCCACGGTCGCCGCCGCGAAAAGGTCGGCGGCGTAGTCGAGCCGCAGCTCGAGCCCGTCGCCCTCCTCGATCCACAAAGTGAGGTCGAAGTTGGCCCAGTCGGCTCCCAGGTTGGCGCGCCGCAGCGTCAGGCCGGGCAGCTCGAGCTTCACCTTGGGGGTGTTCTGCAACACCAGCATGACCTGGAAGATCGGCGTGTGGCTGAGGCTGCGCGCGGGCTGCAGCGCCTCCAGCAGCGCCTCGAAGGGCAGGTCCTGGTGGGCGTAGGCGGCGGTCGTCGTCTCCCGCACCTGCCGGAAGAGCGCGCGGCCGCTCGCCGCCGGATCCACCCGCGCCCGCAGCGCCAGGTTGTTGACCAGAAAGCCCAGGAGGTCTTCGAGCTGGATGCGGTTGCGGTTGGCGATGTAGGTGCCGACGCAGAAGTCCTCCTGGCCGCTGGTGCGGCACAGCAGGGCGTCGAAGGCCGCCAGCAGGGTCATGAAGAGCGTCACCCCTTCGGCGGCGGCGAGGCGCCGCAGCGCCGCGGCGAGCGGCTGCGGAATCTGGCGGTAGAGGTTGCCGCCGCGGTGGCTCTGCACCGGCGGGCGCGGATGGTCGGCGGGGAGCTCCAGCACCGGGACGCCGGCGAGCTGCTGGCGCCAGTAGGCGGCCAGCTCCTCGCGCGCCGCGCCCTGCAGGTGCTCCCGCTGCCAAAGGGCGAAGTCGGGGAACTGGATCTCCGGCCGCGGCAGCGGTGACGGCCGCCCGGCCGCGAAGGCGGCGTAGAGGGTAGCGACCTCGCGCATGAAGACCGCCGTCGACCAGCCGTCCGAGACGATGTGATGGACGGTCAAGAGGAGCGTGTGACGGTCGCGGTCCTCGCGTAGCAGCCAGGTGCAGAGGAGCGGACCGCGGTCGAGCGCGAAGCGGAGGTGAGCGGAGTCGTCCGCCAGCCGGCGGAGCTCGACGCGCCTCGCCTCCGCCGGCAGGCCCGCGAGGTCGAGCAGCGGCAGCGGCGGCAGGAGCCCGTCGACGACCACCTGCCGGGGGCTGCCCCCCACCGCCACGAAGCGAGTGCGCAGCGACTCGTGGCGGCGCACCACCTCCGCCACGGCCGCGGCCAGCACGGGGATCTCCAGCCGGCCGCTCAACTCGAGCGCCGCCGCCATGTTGTAGACCGGCGTGCCAGGCTCGATCTGATCGAGGAACCAGACGCGCTCCTGGCCGAAGGAGAGCGCCACGGCGCCCCCGCCCGGCGGGCGCGGGCGGATCGGCTGGACGGCGGCACCGGTTGGCTCGATCGGACCGAGCTCGCGCAGGAAGCGCGCCAGCTGGTCGGGCTCGAGCGCGGCGATGCGCTGCGCCAGGTCGCTCATGCGGCGGGCCTCCGGTCGTCTCCGCCGGCCTCGACGCGGGCCAGCAGATCCGCCACCCGCGCCGCGCCCGCCCGCTCGACGATGCCGCGGGTCACCACCTCGGCGAGCGCGCCCACGGTGGGGGCGGCGAAGACCTCGCGCAGCGCCAGGTCGAGGCCGAAGGCGTCGCCGATCCGCGACACCAGCTGGGTGGCCAGCAGCGAGTGCCCGCCGGCCTCGAAGAAGTTGTCGTCGATCCCGGCGCGCTCGAGGCCCAGCACCTGCGCCCAGATCTCCGCCAGCCGGATCTCGACGGCGGTGACCGGCGCCCGATAGCCGGCCGCCGGCGCCGCCGGCTCGGGAGCCGGCAGCGCTCGCCGGTCGACCTTGCCGGTTCGCCCCAGGGGCAGACGGTCGAGAAACACGAAGGCGGTGGGCAGCATCGCCTCCGGCAACCGCCCGCGCAGGAAGTCGCGCAGCTCGTTGGGCGTAGGCCCGGGGGCCGCGGCGGGGACCAGGTAGGCGACCAGGCGGCTGCCGCCGCGCGGCTCGTCGCGCGCCACCACCACCGCCTCGCACAGGTCCGGGCGATCGAGGAGCGCCGCCTCGATCTCCCCGGGCTCGATGCGCACGCCACGGATCTTCACCTGGTAGTCCAGGCGGCCGAGGAAGTCGACCTCGCCGCCGGGGAGGAGCCGCGCCAGGTCGCCCGTGCGGTAGAGCCGCGCCCCCGGCTCGCCGTAGGGATCGGGCACGAACCGCTCGGCGGTGAGCTCGGGCCGGCGCAGGTAGCCCCGCGCCAGCGCGACGCCGCCGATGTGGAGCTCCGCGGGGACCCCGATCGGCGCCGGCCGGCCGCCGCCGTCCAACAGCAGGATGCGGGCGTTGGCGATGGGCCGTCCGATCGGGATGCCGTGCCCGCCGGCGGCCGGGCGGGTGCAGCGCCAGGCGGTGACGTCGACCGCTGCCTCGGTCGGACCGTAAAGGTTCTCCAGGCGGGCGCCGAGGCGCTCGAGACAGCGGCGCGCCAGCGAGGGCGGCAGCGCTTCGCCGCTCGCCACCACCAGCCGCAGCGAGGCGCCGGCGGCGAGGTCCGGCAGGTCGAGGAACGCCTGCAGCATGGCGGGCACGAAGTGCACCACGGTGACGCCCGCGCGGCCGATGAGCGCCAGCAGGTAGGCGGCGGCCCGGTGCCCGTCGGCGGCGGCGAGGACCAGGCGGGCGCCCATCGCCAACGGCCAGAACAGCTCCCACACCGAGACGTCGAAGCCGAACGGAGTCTTGTGCAGGACGCGGTCCGCCGCCGTCAGGCCGTAGGCGGATTGCATCCACCGCAGGCGGTTGACGATGGCGCGGTGGCTGTTCATCACCCCCTTCGGCCGGCCGGTGGACCCCGAGGTGTAGATGACGTAGGCGAGGTCTTCGCCGTCCAGGTCGAGGGCGGGCGGAAGCTCGCTCCAACGCCGCATCGCCTGCCGGTCGCGGTCGAGGCAGACGAGGGGGAACCCCTCCGGCAGGAGCGGCGCCAGCCGTTCCTGGGTGAGCAGCAGCGGTGCGCCGGCCTCGGCGGCCATCCCGGCCAGGCGCTCGCGCGGCGCCGCCGGGTCGAGAGGCAGGTAGGCGGCGCCGGCCTTGAGGATGCCGAGGAGACCCGCCACCAGCTCCAGCGAGCGCTCGGCGCAGATACCCACCACGGCGCCGGGGCCGGCGCCGTGGGCGAGCAGATGGTGGGCGATCTGATTGGCCCAGCGGTCGAGCTCGTCGAAAGTGAGCGACCGCCCCTCCTCGACGACCGCCACGGCGTCGGGAGTCCGCGCCGCCTGCCTCTCGCACAGCTCGTGCAGGAGCTGCGGCGGCAGCTCGGCGCGGGTGTCGTTCCACGCCACCACGAGCTGGTGGATCTCGCTTTCGCCGAGGAGGCGCAGCTCGTCGCAGCGGCGCTCCGGCGCTGCCAGGGCGTCGTCGAGGAGGGTCGCGAAATGGCCGCCGAAGCGGGCGATGGTGGTGCCGTCGAAGAGGTCGCTCGCGTATTCGAGCACCGCGTTCAGCGCTCCGCCCTGCTCGGCGATCGCCAGCGTGAGATCGAACTTGGCAGTCGCCGTGTCCACCTCCTCTTCGGTGAGCGTGAGCCCCGGTAGCGTGACGGCGCGCGCCGGCGCGTTCTGCAGCACGAGCAGGAGCTGGAAGATCGGGGTGTGGGCGAGGTCGCGCCCGGGAGCGAGCTCCTCGACCAGCCGCTCGAAGGGGAGCTGGCGGTGGTCGAAGGCCGCGAGCGTCACCTCCCGCACGCGCGCCAGCAGCGCCGCGAAAGTGAGATCGCCGCTCACCGGTGTGCGCAGCACCAGGGTGTTGACGAAGCAGCCGACGACGTCCTCCAGCTCGACCCGGTCGCGGTTGGCGACCGGCGTGCCGACGAGCAGGTCCTCCTCGCGCGTCAGGCGGTGAACCAGTCCAAGGAAGGCGGCGAGCAGGACCATGAAGGACGAGGCGCCATGGCCGCGGCCCGCGGCGGCAAGCCTTTCCGCCGTGCCGGTGGGAAAGGCGAAGGAGCGCCGGCGCCCGCGATCGCCGCGCACCGGCGGCCGCGGCCGGTCGCCCGGGAGCTCCAGGACGGCCGAGCT
>DATNKQ010000418.1:0-9815 GCA_035603315.1 Thermoanaerobaculia bacterium | reverse complement strand
CGAAAAGTAGAAGGTATGGCTGCCGGCGGCAAGCCCCTCGGCCTGGCGGGCCAGCGCCGCCACCCGCCGGGTCGTCGCCACGGTGCCGCCGCTCGTCCACAGCTCGCAGCTTCCCCCCTGGAGGAGCTCGAAGGCGACGCCGCCGGCGAAGCTCTTGACCGAGAACGGGACCAAACCGAGGGAGCTCGCCGCGGTGAGCGGATAGGTTCCCGCCCGCGTGCCGTCCGAGCGCCACAGCTGTTCGGGCTGGTTGTCCCCCACCGCGGAGCCGTAGATTAGGAGGTTGCGAAGGCTCTCCTGAAACAGGATATCGGTCCCCGCGGCCAGCGGCAGCGTGCCCGCCTCGGTGCCGTCCGTAACCCACAGCTCGGTGCCCAAGGTGAAGAAGGCCTTCGTGCCGACAGAAAATATCTCCGGGAACTGCAAGCTCAAGAGCTCGGCGGAACCCGTGTTGAGGTCGCGCACCAGCGTGGCGCCCTGGCCCTGGAGCGGCGAGACGACGGCGGCGGTGAGCAAACCCAGGCAGAGCAGAGAACGCGCGCGCATTGGAGAAACCTTTCGGAGACATCGGCATTGTAGCGCCTGCCACTTTTGACGCGGCCTGGAAGCGATCCCCCTCACCGCCGTAGCCGGGCGTGGAACGCCGCCCCGTCCCACAGATGCAGCGGGTGCTCGCCGGCGACGAGCGCCTCGAAGCCGGCGCTCTCGCAGAGGTTGAGGAAGTCGGCGCGGTCGGCCGCCTGGTCGCCGCGGTAGGAGAAGGCGAGGAGGACGAGGTCGCCGCAGGGGCGGAGGACTCGCGCCGCCTCCCGGACGTGGGCGGCGGCGACGTCCCCTCCGGCCAGCTGGAGGTAGGGGAAGGAGTCGACGGCGAAGACGAGGTCGAAGACCGCCGGCCGGAAGAGGGCGAGGTCGCGGCCGGCGGTGAGCGCGAAGTGGACGTTGCCGAGGCCCGCGGCGCGGCGGCGGGCCGTGGCAACCATGCCGGGGGAGACGTCGATGCCGTGGATCTCCCGCAGGCGGCCGGCGAGGGCGGTCTCGAAGCGGCCGATGCCGCAGCCGATCTCCAGCGCGGCGCGGCCGGGGCCGAGGAGGCCCCAGCGGTCGAGGAGCTCCACGACCTCGGCGGTGGCCGCCGCGAGGACTTCGGGATCGCCCAGCGAGTAGAGGGCGACGCTCGCCTCCGCGCTCCGCGCCACCGCGCGGTCGAAAAAGCTCCGCAAGCCGGCGATGCGCTCCTCGGGCGATGCTCCCCGGCCGACCTCCGCGACATGCTCGCGGACGATGGCCGCGATGGGCTCGGCGCGGTGCCGGTTGGCCGCCAGGAGCCTGGACAGCTCGCGGACCCGGGAGTGCGTGGCCGCCAGCGGCTCGATGGCCTGCAGGGCCGCCCCGATCTCTTCCAGGGCGAGCAGCAGGCCGCAGGCGGCGACGGCAGCGGAGACCTCATCAGCGAGGAAGGAGAGGAGGACGGCGCGCGCCGCCGGCGCGATGGCCGCCAGACCGGCCGTCAGGACCTCGTCGCTGGAGCTCTGTGAGAGGTCTTCCGATCCACCTGCCATGCGTCCAGCTTAGTCCTGGAGCTGGCGCCGGCCCAGCCGCTGCCGCGACGCCGCGAAGAGGAGCCGCCCGTTACAATCGGCGGAATGCCGCCGATTGACGCGCCCGACCCGCGCACGCTTTCCATTCTCCTGAAGGCGTGGGCGCTGGAGGCCGGCTTCGACCGCGCCGGGGTCGCAGCGCTGGCGCCGGCGGAGACGGGCGAGGCGTTCCTACGCTGGTTGGCGCGGGGGGATCAGGCGGGCATGGCCTATCTCGAGCGGCGGCTGCAGGCGCGGCTGCAGCCGGCGACGGTGCTCCCGGAGGCGCGGAGCGTGCTCTGCGTGGCCCTCCAGTACTCTCCGCTGGTCGCGGAGGAAGAGGTGGAGGGCGATCTCTGGCCGCGGGTGGCGCGCTATGCCCGCGGCCGCGACTACCACGACGTCATGGGCGAGCGGCTGGCGGCGCTCGCCCGGCGGGTCGAGGCGGAGATTCCCGGCACCGGCACGAAGGTCTATGTCGACACCGGGCCGGTGCTGGAGCGCGAGCTGGCGGCGCGGGCGGGCCTCGGCGCGGTGGGCAAGAACACCAATCTTCTCCATCCGGAGGCGGGCTCCTGGTTCCTCCTCGGCGAGCTCTTCCTCACCCTCGACCTCGACCCCGACCAGCCGCTCGCCGACCTCTGCGGCAGCTGCACCCGCTGCCTCGAGGCCTGCCCGACGGGGGCGCTGCCGGAGCCCTACCGGCTGGACAGCAACCGCTGCATCAGCTACTGGACGATCGAGCACCGGGGGGCGCTGCCGGCGGCCGTGCGTCCGGAGGTGAGGGAGTGGGTGCTCGGCTGCGACATCTGCCAGGAGGTCTGCCCCTGGAACGCCGCGCCGGCCGCAGCCGACCATCCCGAGCTCGGCCTCCCCGCGCAACGCGCCGCGCTCGACTTGGCCGGCCTGCTGTCGCTTTCGCGCGATGCTTACGTTGAGCGCTTCCGCGGCAGTCCCATGAAGCGGCCCCGGCTTTCCGGATTGAAGCGCAACGCCGCTGTGGCCATGGGCAACCGCGGCGATGGGCGGTACGTGGCGCCGCTGGCGCGGGCGCTGGCGGAGGAGGAGGAGCCCGTGGTCCGCGGCCACGCCGCCTGGGCTTTGGGCCGGATCGGCGGCGAAGAGGCCCGCCGGAGGCTGGCGGCGGCTCTTCCGGCGGAGGGCGACGACGGGGTCCGCGCGGAGATCGCGGCGGCCCTGGCCGATTGACACCCGACCCATCCGGTCCCTATACTCCGAATCCCCGAGTTCTCAAAGAGTTAGGCAAGAACTCGACCCCCCAAGACCGTTGGGGCCACAGGCAAGGGCCTGAATCCAAACCCGAGGAGGTACGTTTTTCTATGCCGTCCAGTGAAAGAAAACAGGCTCCGTCGATCCTGCCTGGTGAGGTCGAAGCTGCCGATCAGGAGGAGTACAAGAAGCTCCTCGAGCTGTACGACGACAGCATGCGCAACCTCACCGAGGGCGAGATCGTCATGGGCCGAGTGATCGGCGTGACTGCGAACTCGGTGATCGTGGACGTCGGCTACAAGTCCGAGGGCCTGATCCCGATCGAGGAGTTCACCGATCGCGACGGCACGCTGTCGGTCCAGGTGGGGGAGGAGGTCGACGTCCTCTTGGAGAAGACGGAAGACCTGGAGGGGCACGTGCTGCTGTCCCGGACCAAGGCGCAGCGGATGCGCAAGTGGACCGAGGTCGAGCGCGCCTACAAGGACGGCAAGATCATCCGCGGCCGGGTGATCGAGCGCATCAAGGGCGGCCTGACGGTCGATGTCGGCCTGCGCGCCTTCCTGCCGGGGTCTCTCGTCGACATCAAGCCGGTCAAGAACCTGGAGTCGCTGCGCGGCCAGGAGATGGACTTCAAGGTCATCAGCCTGGACCGCCGCCGCAACAACATCGTCCTCTCCCGGAAGGCGGTGCTGGAGAAGGAGCTGGCGGGCAAGAAGGCGGAGACGCTCAAGAAGCTGGAGGAGGGGGCGCGGCTGCGCGGGGTGGCGAAGAACATCACCGACTACGGGGTGTTCATCGACCTGGGCGGCATCGACGGCCTGCTCCACATCACCGACATCTCCTGGGGCCGCGTCAACCACCCCTCCGAGCACTTCTCGGTGGGCGACGAGGTCGAGGTGGTGATCTTGAAGTTCGACCCCGAGACCGAGCGCGTCTCGCTCGGCTACAAGCAGAAGTCCGACGACCCCTGGACTCTGGTCGACAAGAAGTACCCCATCGGCTCGCGGGTGCGCGGCCGGGTGGTGTCGCTCGTCGACTACGGAGCCTTCGTCGAGATCGAGGAGGGGGTCGAGGGGCTCATCCACGTCTCCGAGATGTCGTGGACCAAGAAGGTCGTCAACCCGGCGAAGATCCTCGAGGTGGGCGACGAGGTGGAGGCGATCGTCTCCGAGCTCGACATGGACCAGCGGCGCATCAGCCTGTCGCTGCGGCAGACCGAGCGGAACCCCTGGGAGGAGCTCGAGGACACCCATCCGGAGGGCAGCGTCATCGAAGGCAAGGTCAGGAACCTGACCGAGTTCGGCGCCTTCGTCGAGATCACCGAGGGGATCGACGGCCTCATCCACGTCTCCGACATGAGCTGGACGAAGCGGATCAAGCATCCCAGCGAGGTGCTCAAGAAGGGCGACGTGGTGAAGGCGCGGATCACCAACATCGACGTCGAGAACCAGCGGGTGTCGCTGTCGATCAAGGAGTTCATGCCCAACGAGTGGCAGGACTTCGCCAACAGCCACCACGTCGGCGACACCCTGGACGGCCGGGTGGTCAACGTCACCGATTTCGGCCTCTTCATCGACATCTACAACGGCCTCGAGGGGCTCGCCCACATCAGCGAGATCGACGTCCCGCAGGGCTCGCGCCTGGAGGACCACTTCGCGGTGGGCGACTGGGTGCACGCCCGCATCCTGCGCATCGAGGAGGACGACAAGAAGGTCGGCCTGTCGATGCGCGGCGTGCAGCAGCCGACGGAGAAGGAGATCGCCGAGCTCAACGAGGCGGCCGCCGCCCGCAAGGCCGCGGAGACGCGGCCCTCCCGCGAGGCCGCCAAGGAGAGCGGGGTGGTCAAGCCGGCGGAGGAGGGGGAGGCGGAGGAGCCGCCCCGCCGCGCCAGGAAGGGCAAGGCGGCCGCCGCCGATGCTGACGACGCCGCAGATGCCGCTGATTCCGCTGGCGAGGCCGCCGATCACGAGGACGAGGACGAGGCCGAGGGCCATGCGGAAGGGGAGCACGCCGAAGAGGAGTAGCCGTTCGAACCGGACGCGGGGCGGTCCTGGTTTCGTCCAGGGCCGGCCGCTGCCACAGCGTGAAAGGGACGGGAGATGACGGTGTCCTCAAATGACGGAATGACGAAGGCCGAGCTGGTGGAAGAGGTCGCCCGCACCACCCAGCTCACCAAGAAGCATGCCGAGATCATCGTCAACACGGTCTTCGACAGCATCGTCCACTCGTTGAAGGACGGCGAGAAGATCGAGCTCCGGGGGTTCGGCAGCTTCCGCATCCGCCACCGCGGCGCGCGCACCGGGCGCAACCCCAAGACCGGCGACCGGGTGAAGGTGCCGCCCAAGCGGATCCCCTACTTCAAGCCTGGCAAGGAGCTGCGCGAGCTGCTCAACGACGAGTGCTAGAGCCGCTCGCCGCCGCCCCGCTCGCCGACCTCCCGACCCGCGGACGGACGACGCCTGGATGGACATTCTCTTCACGCCCTGGAGGTACTCCTACATCACCAAGAGCAGCTCGGAGCCGACGGAGTGCTTCTTCTGCGCCGCCGCGCGCGAGCCGCAGGATCCCGAGGGCCTGGTGGTGGCCGTCGGGCGGCACCACCTCGTCATGCTGAACCGCCACCCCTACTCGAACGGCCATCTCATGGTGGCGCCCTTGGAGCACCTGGCCTCGCCGCAGGAGAGCCGGCCGGCGGCCATGCGGGAGCTCTGGCCGCTGGTCTTGAAGAGCCAGCGGGTCCTCTCGGCCGCCTACGCGCCGCACGGTTTCAACCTGGGGATGAACCTGGGGACCCCGGCCGGGGCGGGGGTACCGGGACACTTTCACTTCCACGTCGTGCCGCGCTGGGCCGGCGACACCAATTTCATGACCGTGCTGGCCGAGGTGAGGCTCCTGCCCGAGGACCTCGCCCAGACGCGCGAGCGGTTAAAGGCGCTTTTTGACACGAGCGCCTGAAGGCGCCGCTTTTCAACAGGAGCGCCTGACGGCGCTCTGCGATACGGAGGAATCCTAAGTGGCGGACCCCGGAACGACCCCTGCCCCACAGGCCGCGGAGCGCGCGGCAGCGGGCAACCCCTTGCTGGCGGCCGTCCTCGCCTGGCTGGTCCCCGGCGCCGGTCACCTGCTGCTGCGCCGCCCGCGGCGCGCCCTCCTGTTCTTCGTCCTCGTGGTGGTCTCGCTGGTCATCGGCTGCCGGCTCAACGGCAACCTGTACACGCCGCTGCCCGGCCAGCCGCTCACCTACCTGGCGACCGTGGGCTGCATGGGGATGGGCCTTCCCTACTTCCTCCTCCGCTACCTCTTCGGCTACCACGGCGACGTGGTGGCGGCGGGCTACGAGTACGGCACCGCCTTCGTGCTGACGGCCGGCCTCATGAACCTGCTCCTCGTGCTCGACGCCTGGGACATCGCCGTCGGCAAGAAGGATTGAGACGCCGCCATGCTGAGCCACTTCCTGTTGATGGTCGTCTACTCGCTCCTGGTCAGCGTCTTCTTCACCGCCCTCTGGCGCCGCGACCGCAAGGAGCAGCGCAAGCTCTTCCTGCAGCTCTTCCTCGGCATGGTGGTGGGGGGCCTGGTGGTGGCCTGGCTGATGTACCCGTTCCCGCCGGGACCGCCCGCCCCCATTCCGTGAGGCATGGCGGCAGACAGAAGAGAGCTCCTGGTGGTCGCCGGCGAGGCCTCGGGCGATCTCCACGGGGCGCGCCTGCTGACCGAGCTCGCCCGGTTGGCGCCGGGGCTCGCGACCTTCGGCCTCGGCGGTGACGGCATGCAGGCCGCGGGCCTCGACGCCGTGGCGCACAGCTCCGAGGTGTCGGTGGTGGGGATCACCGAGGCGCTCAAGGTACTGCCGCGGGCGCGGCAGGTCTTCGCCCGCCTGTTGGCGGAGGTCGACCGGCGGCGTCCGCGGGGGGCGGTGCTCATCGACTTCCCGGAGTTCAACCTGCGGCTGGCGAAAGAGCTCAAGGTCCGCGGCGTGACGGTCCTCTACTACGTCAGCCCGCAGGTCTGGGCCTGGCGGCGGGGGCGGATGAAGACGATCGCCAAAGTGGTCGATCGTATGCTGGTCCTCTTCCCCTTCGAGGCCGACCTCTACGCGCGGGAGGGGATCGCCGCCGTCCACGTCGGCCATCCGCTGGTCGACGAGGTGCCGGCCCTCCCTTCCCTGTGGGAACGCGGCGGCGCCGTCCGCCGCCCCTACGAGATCGCCCTCCTCCCCGGATCGCGGCGCTCCGAGGTCGAGGCCCTGCTGCCGGCGATGCTCTCGACCGTCCGCCTGCTGGCCGAGAGCCTGCCCGTCCATGCCCGCGTCATCCAGGCGCCGACCATCCCCCGCGAGCTGCTGGACGAGGCGGTCGAGCTCTCCGGCCTGGAGGTGGGGATCGAGGCCGGAGACCGCTTCGCCGCCATCGCCGACTCCCATCTCGCCCTCTGCGCCTCCGGCACCGCCACCCTCGAGGTGGGCCTCCTGGGCACGCCGATGATCGTCGTCTACCGGCTGCAGCCCTGGACCTACCTGGTCGCCCGTTTGCTGGTGCGCCTGCGCGACGTCTCCCTCGTCAACCTGGTGCTCGGCCGGCGGGTGGTGCCGGAGCTGATCCAGGGGCAGGCGGCACCCCACCGCGTCGCCGCCCTCGCCGAGCGCCTGCTCGCCGATCCCGCGGCGCCCGGGGGCATCGACGACATGCGGCGCGGCCTGGCCGAGCTGCGCGGCCGCCTTGGCGCCGGGGGAGCGAGCGCGCGGGCGGCGCGCGAGGTGGCGGACCTCCTCGACCTCGCCCCGCGGGGTGGGACGGGGGTGGCGGCGTGAGCCTCGCCGCCTTCTTCTGGCACTACCTGCGCCGCTACGCGGCCTGGGGGATGCTGGCGGCGGTCTCCATCCTCCTCTTCGCCGCCGCCACCGCCGCCATCGTCTCGCTCATCGAGCCGATCTTCTCCGAGGTCCTGCTGACCGACCAGGCGCCGAGCGTCGGCGGCGTCTCGCTCCCGCACGCCCACGCCGGAGGGAGGGGGACGGACCGCAAGGACGTCGGGCCGCTCGCCGAGATCGGGCGCAAATTGAACGTCGCCGAGCAGATCGACCGCGGCTACCGCTCGCTCAAGCGCCATCTAGGGGTGGGGCCGGAGCAGGTGGTCTACTTCGTCCCCCTCCTCTTCGTCTTCGTCTTCCTCCTCCGCAGCCTGGGCGACTTCGTCTCCGGCTACTCCTTCCAGCACATCGGGCTGGGGATCACCACCGACATCCGCAACGACCTCTACCGCCACATCCTCGGCCAGTCCAGCCGCTTCCACGCCGATCATCCGTCGGGCGAGCTGGTGGCGCGGGTGATCAACGACGTGGCGATGATGCAGAACGCCGTCTCGAACCGGCTGCTCGACCTCTTCCAGCAGTCGGTCACCCTGTTCTTCCTCTTGGCCCTCCTGCTCTCCACCCACTTCAAGCTGGCGCTCATCAGCCTGGTGGCGGCGCCGGTGATGCTCTATCCCATCGTCCGCTTCGGCAAAGGGATGCGCCGCACCAGCCACCGCAGCCAGGAGCGGATGGCGGACCTGGCGAGCCTGATGGCGGAAGGCATCCGCGGCCATCGGGTGGTCAAGGCCTTCGGCATGGAGGAGTTCGAGCACGAGCGCTTCCGCCAGGCCACCCGGCGGCACCTCAAGGTCAACCTCTGGGCGCAGATGCTGTCGAACGCCTCGGGGCCGGTGGTCGAATCGCTGGCAGTGCTGGGGGCGGCCGGCCTCCTCGTTTACGCCGGCAAGAGCATCCGCGCCGGCGAGCTGACGGCCCCGGAGCTGATCAAGTTCCTGACCACCCTCCTCATGATGTACGACCCGGTGCGCAAGCTGAACAAGGTCAACCTCATCCTCCAGGAGGCGGCGGCGGCCGGCCAGCGGGTGTCGCGGGTGATGGCGATCGAGAACGACGTCCGGGACCGTCCCGGCGCGCGGCCGCTTCAGACGGTCGAGAAGGGGATCGCTTACGAGGGGGTCTCCTTCGCCTACGAAGACCGGCCGGTGATCAAGGAGGTGGTGCTCCCCATCCGGGTAGGCGAGATCGTCGCCCTCGTGGGACCCTCGGGGGCCGGCAAGTCGACCCTCGTCAACCTCCTGCCGCGCTTCTTCGATCCCGACGCCGGACGGGTGACGATCGACGGCGTCGACATCCGCCAGATCGACCTCCAGAGCCTGCGCGCGCTCATCGGCCTGGTCACCCAGGACACCGTGCTCTTCAACGACACCATCCGCGCCAACATCGCCTACGGCCGCTCCGACCTGCCGCTCGAGCGGGTGCGCGAGGCGGCGGCGGCGGCCTACGCCGACGAGTTCATCATGGAGCTGCCGCGCGGCTACGACACGGTGATCGGCGAGTCGGGCCTGCGCCTCTCGGGCGGCCAGCGGCAGCGGCTGGCGATCGCCCGCGCGCTGCTCAAAAACGCTCCCATCCTCATCCTCGACGAGGCCACCTCGCAGCTCGACAGCCAGTCCGAGGCGCTGGTGCAGAAGGCCCTCTACAACCTGATGCAGGACCGCACGACGCTGGTCATCGCCCACCGCCTGTCGACGGTGATGCGGGCGGACCGCATCGTGGTGCTGGACAACGGGCGGATCGTCGAGGAGGGCTCCCACCGCGAGCTGCTGGCCAAGAACGGCGCCTACAAGCGGCTCTACGACCTGCAGTTCCGGGTGTGAGCGCGGCCGCGGACGATTCGTTCGAGCCGGCCGAGCCGGGGGGCGGGTTGTCGGCCGCCGGCCTCTCGCTGGTGGCGGCGGGGCTGATCCGGGCGCTGCGGCGGACGGTGCGGCTGCGCTACCACGGCGAGGAGCGCATCCGCGGCTGGGAGCGGTCGGGCGAGCGTTTCATCCTCGCCTTCTGGCACCGCCACCTGCTGCTGATGCCCTACGCCTACCGCGGGCGGCGGATCTCGGTGCTGGTCTCGCGGAGCCGCGACGGCGAGCTCATCGCCCGCACCGTGGCGCGCCTGGGGATCGATTCGTCCCGCGGCT
>DATNKQ010000413.1:0-7823 GCA_035603315.1 Thermoanaerobaculia bacterium | reverse complement strand
GCCGCCCCGGATGCGCCGCGCGAACGGAAAGGAGAGGACGAGCTCGCCCGACAGCGGGTCGAGCGCGCCGCGGCTGGCCGCCTCGAGGTAGAGGCCGCCCTCCGCCGCCGCCAGGAGGTCCGCTTCGGTGTCCTGCCCGGGGAGGAGCTCGAGGTGGCTGGAGCGCGGCCCGGGCGGCAGGTGGCGGCTCCCCCGGCGGCCAGCGCCGGGGAGGAGGGCGGGCGAGGCGTGCGACCACAGGAGATCGGCCAGCGGCTGCTCGACGACGCCGCCGCGCAGGAGCCAGCGCCGGCAGACCGGCGTCCCCTCGTCGTCGGTGGCGCGGCGGACCCCGACGGGCGCCGACGCGGGGTCGTCCAGCACGTCGATGGCGGCGGCCGCCATCGCCACCCACAGGGCCGCCTCGGGCCTGCCCCCCTGCGCCAGGAGGTCGGCCTCGAGGGCGTGCGCCACGGCCTCGTGGAGGAGCACGGCGACCGCCCCCGGCGCCAGCACCACCGCCTCTCGCGAGGGCGAGGGCGGGGCCGCCTGGCGGGCGCGGAAGAGGGCGACGCAGGCGCTCGCCACGCCCTCGGCGGCGGCGCCCCCGAGGGCCGGCAGGAGGGTGCCGTGGCGCCCCCAGGCAAGCTCGGCCGAGCAGCTGTAGAAGACCTCGCTCTCCGGCTCCGGCACCACGCGCGACCCCACCACCTGCACCCAGCGGCGGTGGCGGCGGACGGTGATGCGCAGGGGAAAGCCGACGTGGTGGGAGCGCACGGCGCGGGCCACCGCCGCCGGGAAATCGAGGAGCTCGGGAGCGTGCGGCGGCGCGGACCACGGAGACGGCGCGAGAGCGGGCTCCGGATAAGTGGCCGACGGCAGCGCGCGGGCGACCTGCCGCAGCGCCTCGGCGAAGCTCTTGCCGTCGACGCGGTCGCGCGCGGCGAGCCAGGTTCTGCCCTCCCTCACCAGGCGGACGGCGAAGCCCTCCTCGCGGCGGACTCGCAGGCCGGGCGCCTCGTCCTCGGGCGCCAGCTCGACCTCTTCGCGACGCTCGAAGAAGGCATCCACCAGATCCTCCGGCTGCTCGGCGATCTGGGAGAGGGTGCGGGCGACGGCGGCCTTGTCCAGCGGGGAGAACGGCACGGCCGGATTGTGGCACAGGGCTGAGGCCGGGAGGGGAGCGCGGCGGTGCGCTAAGATGCGCCGCCATGGGGAAAGTCAGAGCGGAGAAGCTGGCGGAGCTCCAGGCCAAGCTCCGCGCCGCCGAGCGCGGCGGCGGCGCCGAGCGGGTGGAGAAGCAGCACGCGGCGGGAAAGCTGACGGCGCGCGAGCGCGTCGAGCTGCTCCTGGACGCCGGCTCCTTCGTCGAGATCGACGCCCTCGTCACCCACCGCTGCCGCGACTTCGGCATGGGCAAGAGCATCATCCCCGGCGACGGCGTGGTGTGCGGCTACGGCACCGTCGACGGCCGCCTGGTCTACCTCTTCGCCCAGGACTTCACGGTCTTCGGCGGTTCGCTGTCGGAGACCAACGCCAGGAAGATCTGCAAGGTGATGGACCTGGCGATGGAGAACGGCGCGCCGCTCATCGGTCTCAACGACTCGGGCGGCGCGCGCATCCAGGAGGGCGTCGCCTCGCTCGGCGGCTACGCCGACATCTTCCTGCGCAACACGCTCGCCTCGGGGGTGGTGCCGCAGATCAGCGCCATCCTCGGCCCCTGCGCCGGCGGCGCCGTCTACTCGCCGGCGATCACCGACTTCATCTTCATGGTCGAGGAGACGAGCTACATGTTCGTCACCGGCCCCGACGTCATCAAGACGGTGACGCACGAGGAGGTGACGAAGGAGGAGCTGGGCGGCGCCGCGACCCACGCGGCGAAGAGCGGGGTCTGCCACTTCACCCTGCCGAGCGACGCCGCCTGCCTGGCCGCCATCCGCGAGCTGCTCTCCTATCTGCCGAGCAACAACCTTGACGACCCGCCCCCGGGCGCCAGCGAGGACGACCCCGACCGCGAGGCCGAGGTCCTGAACACCCTGGTCCCCGACGATCCCAATCGCCCCTACGACGTCAAGCAGCTCATCGCCGCGGTCGTCGACGACGGCAAGTTCCTCGAGGTCCACGCGCGCTATGCGCGCAACCTCGTCGTCGGCTTCGCGCGCTTCGCCAACCGGGCGGTGGGGATCGTCGCCAACCAGCCGGGCTACCTGGCCGGCGTGCTGGACATCGACGCCTCGTTGAAGGGCGCCCGCTTCGTCCGCTTCTGCGACGCCTTCAACATCCCGCTCGTCACCTTCGAGGACGTGCCGGGGTTCCTGCCCGGCACGCAGCAGGAGTTCGGCGGCATCATCAAGCACGGGGCGAAGCTGCTCTTCGCCTACGCCGAGGCGACGGTGCCGAAGATCACCGTCATCACCCGCAAGGCCTACGGCGGCGCCTACTGCGTGATGGCGAGCAAGCACCTGCGGACGGACGTCAACCTCGCCTACCCGACCGCCGAGATCGCGGTGATGGGTCCGGAGGGCGCGGTCAACATCCTCTACCGGCGCGAGCTGGAGGCGGCGGCGGATCCCGCCCTCCTGCGCCAGGAGAAGGTGGCGGAATACCGTGAGCGCTTCTCGAGCCCCTACATCGCCGCCGAGCGCGGCTTCGTGGACGCCGTCATCGAGCCGCGCCGGACCCGCCGCGAGATCGTACGCGCCCTAAGGCAATTGGGCTCGAAGCGCTCCAGCCTGCCGCCGAAAAAGCATGGCAACATTCCACTCTAGGTTTTGAATCTCCCGTTTCCTTGACAGGCGCACGAAGGGTGGGACAAGCTGGCGCCGGTGTTCCAGCGAACGGTGGTCGTGGCCGAGGTGGCGTGCCACTTGGAGGAGAGAAAATGAGAGAGAAGGATCGCGAGCTCCGCCGGCGGCGACAGCGCCGGATCAAGCGCCTGAAGAAGCGCCACCAGGACGAGGCTCACGCCAAGGCCGAACGGCCCACGGCCTCCAAGCGCCCGGTTAAGAAACCGCCGCAGGCGGAGGCGCCGGCGGCCGCGGAGGGTGGCGGCGCGGCGGCGGAGGAGCCGAAGAAGAAGCCGGCCGCCAGGAAGACCCCCGCCGCCGCGGGCGCCGCCCCTGCCGCTAAGAAGCCGGCGGCCAAGAAGAGCCCCGCCAAGAAGCCCGCCGCCAAGGAAGGCAAGGAGAAGCCGGCGGCTTCCGAGGCCGCCCCTCCGGAAGAGCCCAAGGCCTGAGTTGCCGCCCGACCTTCCAATGCCGGACTACCGATCGCTCAAAGCCGTCGACCCCGAGATCTACCAGGCCATCGTTGACGAGCGCTCGCGCCAGAACCACGGGCTCGAGCTGATCGCCTCGGAGAACTTCGTCAGCCGCGCTGTGCTGGAGGCCGCCGGCAGCGTCCTCACCAACAAGTACGCGGAGGGCTATCCCGGCAAGCGCTACTACGGCGGCTGCGAGTTCGTCGACGTCGCCGAGCGGCTGGCCATCGAGCGCGCCACGCGGCTCTTCGGTGCCCAGCACGTCAACGTGCAGCCGCATAGCGGCACCTCCGCCAACATGGCGGTCTACTTCGCCGTGCTCAAGCCGGGCGACAAGCTGATGGGCATGGACCTGTCGGCCGGCGGCCACCTGACCCACGGCCACCGCCTCTCCTACTCCGGGCGCGACTTCCACGTCGTCGCCTACGGCGTCGACCGCGAGAGCGAGCGCATCGACTACGACGAGGTGGAGAGGCTGGCGCTGGCGGAGCGGCCGAAGCTCATCATCTGCGGCGCCAGCGCCTACAGCCGGGTGATCGACTTCGCGCGCTTCCGCGCCATCGCCGACCGCGCCGGCGCCCTCCTGATGGCCGACATCGCCCACATCGCCGGGCTGGTGGCGGCCGGCCTCCACCCTTCGCCGATCCCCCACTGCCAGTTCGTGACCACCACCACCCACAAGACGCTGCGCGGTCCGCGGGCTGGCATGGTGATGTGCGAGGCAGCCTACGCCAAGGAGATCGACCGCGCGGTCTTCCCCGGCATCCAGGGCGGACCGCTGATGCACATCATCGCCGCCAAGGCAGTGGCATTGAAAGAGGCCTTGACTGACGAGTTCTGCGCCTACCAGGGCCAGATCGTCGCCAACGCCAAGCGCCTGGCGGAGCGCCTCACCTCGGCGGGCTTCCGCGTCGTCTCCGGCGGTACCGACAACCACCTCTTCCTGCTCGACGTGGCGGCGGCGGGAATCACCGGCAAGGTGGCGGAGAAGGCGCTCGAGGGGGCCGGCATCACGGTCAACAAGAACACCATCCCCTACGACCCCAACCCGCCGCTCGTCGCCTCCGGCATCCGCATTGGCACCCCGGCCCTGACCAGCCGCGACATGCGCGAGCCGGAGATGGACCAGGTCGGCGACTTCATCGCCCAAGTCCTCCGGGCTCCCGAGGACGAAGGAGTGAAGACGGCGGTGCGCGCGAAGGTGCGCGAGCTCTGCGAGCGCTTCCCCCTTTACGACGCCCTGATGTAGCTCGGGTCGCCGATCAGGGTCCCGTAGACACGTCCGCCGCCGCGGGGGGAACACCGAATCGCTGGCGCAGCAGCTTGCGGACGTCGCCGAGGAGAAAGATCGATCCGCAGGCGACGAGGGTGGTGCCGCCGAGGCCGAGGGCGCGGTCGAGCGCTTTCCCGAGATCGGGCTCGACGTGGACCTCGTGGCCCGGCAGGAGGGCGGCGAGGTCGGCGGGGGGCTTGGCGCGGGGGCTCGGGGGAGTGGTGAGGACGGCGCGGGCCACGTGCGGGGCCAGCGGTTCCAGGATCCCGGCCGCGTCTTTGTCGGCGAGGACTCCGAAGAGGAGATCGACGGGCTCCGCCGCCCGCTCGGCGAGGAAGGCGGCCAGAGTGGCGGCCCCTCCCGGGTTGTGGGCGGCATCGAGGAGGACGCGTCGCCCGCCCGGCAGATCGACGGCCTCCAGCCGGCCCGGCCAGTGGCAGGCGGCGGCGCCGCGCGTCACGGCCGCGGCGTCCAGGCGCGGGTAGCCGATCCCCGCCAGCACCTCCGCCGCCGCCACGGCCAGAGCGAGGTTTTTCGCCTGGTGGGCTCCCGGCAGGGCGAGGTCGAGCTCATAGGTTCGGGCCGGCGTCCTCAGGCTCACCCGCTGGCATTCCCAACCGTTCGGCGTGACGGACTCGATGGTCACGTGCTCCGGCGCCGGCAGGAGCTCCGCCCCCACCTCCCGAGCTGCCTCGGCGACCGCTGCGGCCGGCTCCTCGTCCTCGATCCAGGTGAGCGCCGGCCGGCCGCGGCGAAGGATGCCCGCCTTCTCGCGGGCGATCTTGGCGAGGGTGTCGCCCAGGTGCTCGACGTGGTCGAAGCTGATCGGCGTCACCACGGAGAGGATGGGGTCGGCGAGGTTGGTGGCGTCCAGCCGCCCGCCCATGCCGACCTCGAGGACCGCCAGCTCGACCTCCTCCTCGGCGAACCAGAGGAAGGCGGCGGCGGTCAGCGCCTCGAAGTAGGTGGGCGGCTCCGCTGCCGCGGCGGCGAGGACCCGCGTCAGCAGGCCGGTCAACCGCTCCGAGGAGATCGCCCGGCCCTTCAGTCGCAGCCGCTCCTCGACCGTCTCCAGGTGGGGCGAGGTGTAGAGCCCCGTGCGGTAGCCGGCGGCGCCCGCCATGGCGGCGAGGAGGGCGGCGGTCGAGCCCTTGCCGTTGCTGCCGGCGATGAGGAGGGAGGGGAAGCGGCGCTGCGGCGAGCCGAGCGCCGCCAGCAGCCGGCCCGGGCCGTGGAGGCCCAGCCGGATGCCCAGCGTCTCGAGCCGGCCTAAGAGAGTATCGGGCGAGGGGGCCAAGGAGCGCCTCAGATCGCGGCGCCCGACCCGTTACCGCAGGTGGCGAAGGCAGCGAGCGAGCGTCTCTTTCATCTGCGAGCGCTCGACCACCAGGTCGAGGAAGCCGTGCTGCAGCAGGAACTCGCTGCGCTGGAACCCCTCGGGCAGGCTCTGCCGGATCGTCTGCTCGATGACGCGCGGGCCGGCGAAGCCGATGAGGGCGCCGGGCTCGGCGATGTTCAGGTCGCCCAGCATAGCGAAGGAAGCGGTGACGCCGCCGGTCGTGGGATCGGTGAGGACGGAAAGGAAGGGGATGCGCGCCTGGCGCAGGCGGTGGAGCGCCGCCGAGATCTTCGCCATCTGCATGAGCGACAGCACCCCTTCCTGCATGCGGGCGCCGCCGGAGGCAGAGACGACGACGAGCGGCCGCTGGCGCTCGAGCGACCGCTCGGCGGCGCGGGTGACCTTCTCGCCCACCACCGATCCCATGGAGCCGCCCATGAAGCGGTACTCCATGGCGGCCAGGGTGACGGGTATCGCCTCGATGTGCCCCGCGACAACGACCACCGCGTCGCGCTCGCCGATCGCCTGCTGGTAGTTCTTGAGGCGGTCCCGGTAGCGCTTGGTGTCGCGAAAGCCCAAGGGGTCGGTCGGGCTGACCTCGGCAAAGAGCTCGCGCGGCTCAGGATCGTCCAGGAGCTGCGCGATGCGGCTCCTGGCGTCGATGCGGAAGTGATGGCCGCACTTGGGGCAAACCTTGAGGTTGCGGTCGAGATCGCGGGAGTAGATGATTTCTTTGCAGCTGTCGCACTTCACCCACAACCCCTCGGGGACCGTGCTGCGCGGCCGGTCGTTCCGGATGGGCTTGGGCTTCTTCGTTTTTCTGAACCAGGCCATGCGAGGAGTGACGCTGTTCCGTGGAGACGGCCGGCCCGCTGGCGAGCGGGCGTGACGCCGGCCCCACGGAGGTGAACGGGCGCTGGGGATGTCAGGCCTCGGCGGAGCCGTGTCCTTCCTCGGCCTCGAGTTCGTTGGGGACGCCCAGGCGCATGCAGGCGGCGTCGTACATCTGGCGCGACGCCTTCTTGGCGTTCTGCAGCTCGGCCAGGCGATCCTTCACCTTGGCGAGCTCCTCCTCGATCTGCCGATCGAGGTCCTCCATCTCCTGCTTGGTGACGTCCAGCGTGTTCTCGTAAAACTTCCGCTGCTGATCGGTCAGACTCATGGTTCCTCCGGCACGAACTCTATCGCTTCGAGACCGACGGCCGACTCGGTGGTGGGGGCCAGGGCGCGCATCACTGCGTGAAGGGGATCCGGAGCCGGGTCCACATCTTGACCTTGACTCCGTCCTTGGACGCGGGCTTGTAACGCGCCGTCCGGGCGGCGCTGACGGCGGCCTCGTTCAGGCCGACCTTCTGCACAACTCCCTGGAGCAGCTTCGCGTCCTCGACGTGACCCTTTTCGTCGACGAGGACGGAAACGATCACCGTGCCCGCGACCTTCAAACGCCTGGCGAGGGGAGGATACTCCGGTTTGGTGACGCTGACAAGCTCCGGCGGCGCCACGCCGGGACCCGGTTCGACGAGGTCTCCCGGCTTGACGCGGGGAGCCTGGGGCGCCGGCTCGGTAGTCTCCGGAGCGGGCGCCGGGCGGCTGGCCGCGGGAGGAACGACGGCGGCGGCAGGCTCCTCGGGCTTCGTCGCCGGCGGTTCCGGCCGCTTCTCAGCGGCCGGGGGCTCGGTCGGCTGCGGCGCCGGGGCGGCGGACGGCGGGGGCGCCGGAGCGGTGGCCGGCGGGATGGCGGAAGGCTTGCCGTTCTTGGTCAGCGCGAGCTCCTTCTCCAGCCGCTTCTGCTCGTCCTCGAACTTCTTGCGCAGCTCGCCCTCCCGCTTGGCGAGCTCCTGGCTGACGACGCCGCTGACGTCGACCTTGGCGCCGGCCGCCGGTGGGGCAGTGGCGGTGGTTTTAGAGCCGGGGGCGCCTGCCGCGGTCGCTCCGGGGACGGTCTGTCCAAGGGCCGGAAGGCTTGCGGCGGC
>DATNKQ010000399.1:0-4000 GCA_035603315.1 Thermoanaerobaculia bacterium | reverse complement strand
GCCCGCCGCGCCGGCCGCCCCCGCACGCCGGTCCCATCGTCCTCATCACCCTCTCCTCGCTGCGCGCCGACGTCGTCGGCGGCCTGGGCGGCGAGCCGGGGCTGACGCCGTTCCTCGACGAGCTGATCCGCGGCGCCGACTGGGCGGGCCGGGCGGTGGCGCCGTCGAGCTGGACGGTGCCGGCGATGGCGTCCATCTGGACCGGCCTCCGCCCCTGGCAGCACCAGACCCTGGGCGCCGCCGGCGACGACTCGCGGGCCACGCTCGGGGCGGATCTCCTGACCCTGCCAGAGGCGCTCCGGGCCGCCGGCTACCGCACCCACGGCTTTCATTCCGGCGACTGGCTCAGCGGGCGCTTCGGCTACGGCCGGGGGTTCGACGACTTCGCCGATCTGGGCGACGGCGACGAGGCGCTGGACCGGCTGGAGCAGCTGCCCGACGGCCGCGAGTTCGTCTGGATCCACCTCCCGCAGCCGGGAGTGCCCTACGTCCGGCGCGTCTGGCTCGCCCCGAAGTCGAGCGACATCCCGGAGCTCCTGCCGCACAGCATCGAGACCGACGACCTCGAGCCGTACTTCGACCCTGCGGTGAAGCTGCCGGAGGCCAAGCGGGAGCTCTTCTGGGCGATGTACCGTCTGAACGCCGCTTGGGCCGACCAGCGGCTGGGTCTCCTCCTGCAGGCGCTGCGGAAGAGCGGCCGGTGGGACCGCACCCTGATCGTCGTCGCCGCCGACCACGGCGAGGATTTCGGCGCTCCCGGACAGGTCTTCGCCGGCGGCAACCTCGGCCGCCAGCTCCTGGAGGTGCCGCTGGTGGTGAAGCTCCCGGCGGGCTGGAAACGTCCCCTGGGGGTCGCCCGCGGGGAGCGCGCCGGGACCCAAAGGCTGTGGTCGACCCTCGTCGAGGCGGTGGGCGGGACCCCGCCGCCGGTGGCCGCCCCCAGCCTCTTCCGCCGCCTTCCACAAGAGCCCGTCCTCTCCGAGCTCTACGACATTGGAGGGGCCAACCAGTTCTCGCTCGTCCAGGGCGACTTCCAGCTCCTCTGGGAATCCCGCTTCGCCCCGCCGCCGCCGAGCTACTTCGGCGCCCGCTTCCGCAGCCTGTGCGGCCCCCTGGATCTCGCGCGGGATCCCGAGGCCGCGGTCGCCGCGGTGCTCCGCCGCTCGGCGAGCGCTTTCGACGCCGCGCTGCCGTTGTCCGGCGACGGCCGGCCGCGGATCGCACTCGAACGCTGGGAGAGCACCGGGAGCCGGCCGGTCTCCGACCCCCCCCGGGCGGCGGCGATGGCCCGCCTCCTCGCCGCGGACTGGAACCGCTTCGTGCCCGCCGAGCGGAGCCCCGCCGAGGAGGCTCGCCGGCGCGGCGGCGGCCGGAGTGCTGTATAGTGAGAACCGCTCTACCAGGGGCTCCCTCGGGTCCATAGCTCAGCGGTTAGAGCATCCGGCTCATAACCGGCAGGTCCCTGGTTCGAATCCAGGTGGACCCACGACGCCGTAGAGGTTTCGGGTTGGTGGTCGAGAAAAACAAGCGCGAACAGGTCGAAGGCGACGCGGCATCCGGCGGTCGCCTATCCCGAGGGTGCCTTACCGAGGCGCCCTCTTTTCATCTGGAGGCTCAAATTTGCTCACATCTGGAGGCACAACTTTGTCCGAAGACCGGAGCGGAACGCTCACGATGACCCAACACCTGGAAACGATCGTGGAGCTCCAGGGAGCCCTCGACCGTTTGCAGGAGGCCGAGCGGCGCCTGCACGGCATCCCCGATTGGATGCGCGAGCTGCACGACGAGCATTCCACGCGGAAGGCCGAGATCGACGCCCACGAGGCGGTCGCCGAGGCGCTGACCCACGAGCGCCGGATCGCCGAGGGAGCGGCCGCCGACGCCCAGGAGAAGCTCAAGAAATACCAGCAGCAGATCAACAAGGTCAGCACCCAGCGCGAGTACGGCGCGCTGCTGCAGGAGATCGACACCGTCAAGGGGCAGATCGCCGCCGCCGAGGAGCAGGCGCTCTTCGCTCTCGAGCGGCACGACGAGACGCAGGGCGAGCTGGCCGCTCTTCGCGAGAGCTTCCGCGAGCTCGCCGCCCGCTATGCCGAGGAGCAGGCCCGCTGGGAGGGGGAGAAGCCCGCGGTGGCCCGCCAGGTCGAGGAGCTGCAGGGCCGCATCGCCGTCCTCAAGGAGCGCCTGCCGCGAGGTCTGGTCTCGCAATACGAGCGCATCCGCGACCGCTATCCGAACCCGCCGAACAGCGCCCTGGCCCCCATCCGACTTCTCGAGCGCCCCGGCCGCGGGCCGCGCGAGTGGCACTGCGGTGCCTGCAACTACCGGGTGCGGCCGCAGGTGGTGGTCGAGATCCGCAACAACGGCAGCCTGGTGCAGTGCGACAGCTGCAAGCGCATCCTGTTCCTGCCCGAGGCGCAGGTCTGAAGGCTCCGTTCCGCGCCTAGATGAGCGGCGACCCTGCCCTGGCGGCGCGCCTCGACGCCATCCGCGAGCGCATCGCCGCCGCCTGCCGCCGCAGCGGCCGCCGGCCGGAAGAGGTGGTCCTGATCGGCGCCAGCAAGCGGCAGCCGGCCGCCCTCCTCCAGAGCGCTTGGGAGGCCGGGCTCAAGGTCTTCGGCGAGAACCGCGTGCAGGAGGCGGCGGCCAAGAAGCCCGAGCTTCCTCCCGCAGCCGAGTGGCACCTGATCGGCCCCCTGCAGTCGAACAAGGTCAAGCCCGCCCTCGACCTCTTCTCGGCCGTCCATGCGGTCGACCGCCTGAAGATCGCCCATGCGTTGGAGCACGAAGCGGCCGAGCGGGACCAGGAGGTCTTAGGTTTCCTCGAGATCAATCTAGGCGGCGAGACGACCAAGCACGGCTTTCTTCCCGAGGGTCTTGTGGAAACGGTGCGCCCGCTCGCCGGCCGCGCCCATCTGCGGATCGTCGGTCTGATGGCGATCCCGCCGCCGGCGCCCGGGGCGGAGGGTTCGCGGCCCTGGTTTCGCCGCCTCCGCGAGCTGCGCGACGAGCTCGCCGGGAGCCCCGGATGGCGGCAGTTCCCCGGTTGGCTCTCGATGGGCATGAGCGACGATTTCGAGGTGGCGATCGAGGAGGGCGCCTCCCACGTGCGGGTGGGCACCGCCCTCTTCGGCCCTCGCCCTCCCGCCTGATCCGCGCCGGCATGTTAAAATGCGCATCCCAGTATCGTTGGTCAGCGTTGGCGTCCCCGTTGGCATCCGTTGATTGCGGAGATCGAACCCATGGCCCTCACGCCGCTCGACATCCAGAAGATGCGTTTTCCCCAGAAGATGAGGGGGTACGATCCGACCGAGGTGGAGAACTTCCTCTCGCTCGTCGCCGAGGAGCTCTCCACCCGCATCTCCCAGCTCGACAAGGCCGAGCGCGAGAACCGCTACTACCGCCAGCGCCTGGAGGAGACCGAGCAGCGCGAGCATCAGCTCCAGCAGACCCTCCTGCGGGCGCAGAAGGTCTCCGACGAGATCACCGCCAACGCCCGCCGCGAGGCCGAGCTGATGGTGCAGGAGGCCGAGATGGCGGCCGACAAGATGGTGCAGCAGGCGATCGACCAGTCGACCCGCATTGAGGGCAAGATGGCCGAGCTACGCACCATGCGCCGCGAGCTGCAGATGAAGTTCAAGAACACGATCGACCTCTTCCAGCACATCCTCGAGGCCGAGATGGAGGAGGAGCGCGTCACCGCCACCGTCCACACCCTGCCGCGCAAGCGGCGGAAGACCGAGGACTGAGACCGGTGGAGCGGGAGGGGAGGTCGCGGCTCTTTCCTGGCTACGACGAGAAAGACCTCCATCCGCTCCCGGCCGCCCCCTTCCTCATCGGCCGCCTGCTCGAGGACGGCGACGGCGCGGATCTCCGCTGGCTCTTCCGGACCCTGCCGGCGGACGCCGTCACCGCCTGGTTCGAGCGGCTCGGCGGCCGCCAGCTCTCCGCCCGCAGCCGCGCCTTCTGGGAGGTGATCCTCGGCCGGCCGGCCGGGCCG
>DATNKQ010000394.1:0-4234 GCA_035603315.1 Thermoanaerobaculia bacterium | reverse complement strand
CCCGCCGCATCGCACCCCGAGCCGACAACCCATCACCGCCAGCACGAGCGACACCGGCACTCGTAGCTAGCGGAGACGTCGAGCTCAGGCAGCCTCAAGCGGTGGCGGCTCGGCAGTTCCCATGACCCAACCCAAACCAGGGTGCTTTACGCGCGTGGCGGAGGGCTTCGTTGGGGCCATTCTGGGTGGGATCCTGTGCTCCTTTCTCCTCGAGCTGCGCCACGACCGGACGCGCGGATGCCTGGACGTCTTCGGTTACCTCGCCGCCCTGAGCGCCGGCGCCGTCGCGGGCTTTCTCCTGCCGGAGATCATCGCGGCTCTGGTGAGGCGGGGAGCTCCCGAGGAGCGTACCCGGATCATCCTGGGGCTCGTCGCCGGCTCGCTGGTGATCGCGAGATGCGCCTGGCTGGAGGAGGCCTCCTGTATCAGCATTCCCCTGGCCTTCTGCGCCGGAGGTTTCTTGTTCCTCTTCGTCATCACCGTGATCGGCGGGCCGCAGAGAGCCGCGGCCGCTCACTCTCCCTCCCAGGTGGCGGGCGAGAGGGCCCTCGATTTCATGCTCGAAATCGCGACGGGCATCATGATCGGCCTGGGCACCGGGATCGCCCGCGCGCTTCTCGGGCGTAGCGCGGTGACCTCCTCGTCGGCGCTCCTCTTCCTGCTCCTCTCGATCCTCGGGGGCGTCGGGCTGCGCCTTGCCATCGAGGTTGTCTTTCACGGCCGGGAAAGGCTGGCCGAGCCCAAGAAGCTGCTGATCGCCGACGGCCTGATCCTGGGCTTCTTCGTGGGCGCCGCGTCGATCATGCCGACGCCGCCGCTGGTCTGGCTCGGCCACGTCGAGACCGGTAGCTGGCTGTGGCTCTTCCTGGGACCGATCCTGGGCGCGATCGTGGGTATCTTCGTCGGCGGCGTGATCTCGATCCTCCTCCGGCTTGTCCACAGCGGCCTGGGGAAGGCCTTCTTGGACTTCCTGATCCACCTCCCGGGGTCTCTTCTCGGGCGGCCCGCACATACCGAAGGGGAGGGCACCGCACCTCCCGAGGCGGTTCCGGCCGCCGCCGGCGGCCCGCAGCATCCGGGGCCGCCGGGCGCCGATCTCCGCACTCCGCGACGCGGCCGGCGTGCCGTCGTCGCCTTCGCCTCGTTCTGTGGATTCTCGCTCTTCAGCCTGCTCGCGCTGGCACTTTCCTGCGGCAAGACGCAACAAGTTTCAGAGGACATCCCGCGCCTGCCGCACGGCTGTCCACCTGCCTGCAACTCGCTGCGAGCCGCCAACTGGAATCTCGAAGGGGTGCTGCTGCAGGGCGCCGACCTGACGCGCGCCGATCTCGGCGGAGCGTGGCTCATGAAGGCTCAACTGCAAAGGGCCGTCTTGACGGGAGCGGCGCTCGCCGGCAGCCGTCTGGATTCAGCCAACCTGGAGGGCGCCGGTCTCTCCGGGGCGGACCTGCACGGAGCGGTCCTCACCTACGCCAATCTGAAGAATGCCAATCTGCGCGATGCGAAGCTCGGGCGGGCCTCTCTGCATGGTGCCAATCTCTCCGGCGCCGACTTGAAAGACGCGGACCTCGGCGGGGCGGCCTATGACGAAGACACGACCTGGCCGCGAGACTTCGATCCCGGCAAGGCCGGCGCGAAAAGGGAGTGAGGCCGCCGAGCCTCCGGAGCGCTAACCCAGCCTCCGGAAGTCGATCTCGACCTCGGGTTCTCGTTCTTCCCTTGGGAGCGCCCTCTATCTCGACGAAGCCTCCTAGCGCCGCGACCAGCTCCGCGGCATCCCACGGCGAACCGCGTGGTAGATGACGAGCAGGGCGACCGCGCCGATGATGGCTACGGCGAAGCTGTAGACGTTGAGGCCGGTAACCCCCGACCTTCCGAACGCGCCGAAGAGCCAGCCGCCGATGATGGCGCCGATGACGCCCAGGGCGATGTCGAGGAAGAAGCCCTCGCCGGTCTTGTTGACGATCTTGCTGGCGATGAATCCCGAGATCAAACCGAGAACGATCCAAGCCACTAACGACATAAATGCCTCGCTTTCTTTCTTGGCCCTTTCTGGGTCAAGAACCTGCAACTCGTCGCATCCTTGGCGGCGTAGCAACCCAGACTTGGAGCAGTTCCTATGCCACCGTGGCAGGGATGAATGGGCTCAATCGTTTGCAGGGCCCGGCCGGCGCGGGGGAGCGGCGGCGGCGGCCGGCGGCGGCGCGGGGACCCGGGTGAGCCGGGCGTGAGCTGAGAGATCGACTCCCCGAGATCAGGGCCTCCTGTCGGCGTAATCAAAACGGCGGGGCTGGCTCACCTCTCCATCGCGGTAGACGAGCTGCACGCAGACCGTAGAGGCCGCGGCCGGCATCACGACGTCGGTTACCTTCTCGGTGATCCTCGGCGGCTCCGCCAGACTCGTCCAGAGATCGAAAGGGAACCGCTGATCGAGCGCGCAGTCGCCGAAGGAGTAACGGATCTCGCGCAGGGCGTTCTTGTCGCTCAGGGGAAAGGAGACGTACCGCTCGCCGCGGAAATCGTTGAACGCGGCCCACCGGGAGTCGCTCTCGCCGAGGAAGGCCTTCGCATGGTGGAGGATCTCCGCCTCGGGATCGAACCGGAGAGGGAAGGGACCCGTTTCCTTGCCCTGCCAGTCGGTCAGCTGGACGTCGATGCGATAGCGGCCGGCCTTCAGTTTGGGCATCTCCAGCGCCACCAGGGTCTCCGGATAGCGCTCCCCCGTCACCAGGTTCGTCTCCGCGCTCACGCCGGTCGAGCGCCACGCGGAATCCGCAGCGAACCGGTAGTTGATGGCGCGCGCGGAGCGCGGGTCGGCGAGGCGGAAGATGAGCCTCCAGCCGTCGTTCGAGAGGGACGTCAGGAGCGAGACCGGCGGGTGGCCTGGCGGGACCGCTCTGCCTCCTGCGGTCGGCGGCTCGCCGTCGCCGAGGTCGACTCGGACCTTGGCCGAACCGGTGAACGCCGCCTCCTTCTCCGGATCGAACCGCCAGGAGTACGGTCCCGCCACCACCCCGGCGAAATCGAGGAGCTCGACCTCCAGGGGGTGCACACCCGCGGGAACGTCCTCCAGGTCCACCTCGAAGTTGTCCCCTGCGGTGTGCCAGGGTCCGGAGGGAGGTACGAATCGGTAGCGGAGCTCGGCCACGGTCTCGGGCTCGTCGGGATGGAAGAAGAGCCGCCAGCCGGAGCGGCTGCTCGCGGCGGTGACGGTGAGGAGCGGCAGCGGCGTCTTCCGCGCCGGCCGCTCCATGTCGAGGAGCGGCGGCGGCTGCGCCGGCGTTCCCCGGCCCGCGAACAGCGCTTCCACCCGCGGGTCCAGGATGAGGCTCTTGAACCGTTCGACTCTCTCCCTCTCGTCCGCCTTCATCTCGTCGCGCACGTGCGGGAAAACTTCGTGCAGCTCCCGCACGTCCGGGTCGACCGGCGACTCCAGGGCATCGCCGGTGCCGTCGTCCCACAGCGAGCCGAAGGGAAAGTGGACAGGATCGAGGCGCAGCACGATGCGGCGCTCCTCGTCCAGCGCCGAGTAGAGGACAGGGAACTCGATGGCCGACTGGGCGATCTTCTGCTCGAAGATCCCGCCATAGAGCGGCCGTCCATCGAGGCTCACGAGAAACCCCCGCTCGCAGAGGGCGACGCAGAGGTCGTCGCTGGACCACAGCGCCTGCAGCTTGCGCAAAAGCCCCGGAAGATCCGACAGGTCGTGCAGCGCCTTGAGCAGCCGTGCAGTGACCTCGGGCCGCAGGACGATGCGCTGGGCGCGCCAGTCGTACGCCGCCACGTCGCGCTCGTCGACGGTCAGCAGCGCATCGCCGGCGGCCTGCCGAAGGCGGGGCCAGATGCTCTCCCATTCATATCCCGCCCCCAGGCCTTGCCAGCCCTGCTTGAGAACCACGATGCGGAAACGCGGCTCCGCCGTCCGGTCCGGAGCCGCCGTAGAGGCCTGGCTCGGCGCCCCGAGGACCAGAGCGAAGCCAACCGCCGCGAGAGTCGAGGTCCGCATCGTCAGCCCAGCGTAATGGCCGGCTCATTCACTGTGCGCAGAGCGTACTTCGCTTGACCCGCAGGGGCAAATCTCGCCGCCGCTGCGGGAGTGCCGGCCCTTCTACGCCCGGCCCCTGCACTCCCGAGGCTCCTGGCGCCGAGCGATGCGGCGCACCGCGTGGGGGGTTTTGAGTACTCGAAAATAGCCCCCGTCTCCGTTTAAAACCTCCGGTATCGGTTTAAAACC
>DATNKQ010000388.1:0-18185 GCA_035603315.1 Thermoanaerobaculia bacterium | reverse complement strand
AAGATCCAGTAGGCGATCTTGGCGCGTTTCGATCCGGGCATCGGGCCCTCCTTTTCGTCATTGGAAAAGGCGTTTGGTCATGGCGGCAAGCACGTAGCCCCAGGCCTGCTCGTGCCGGCGTCCGCCCGCGTCGTCGGGAAGCTGGGTGCCAAAGACGCCTGCCTATCCTAGCCGCTACCCGGCCCGTTGACGCCCTTCTGTGGCGCTGCAGCCGAGCGAGGACATTCGTGCGACAATTTGGAAGGGGGAACGAACCCGATGTCGACACGACAAACGACCGACGACACGCGGGTCGAATCCATCAGGATCGGCCCCGACGATCCGCGGTATTTCGCGGTCGTCGACAAGCGTTTCAATAAGCGGTTCAGAGCAAGCCCGGACTACGTCCGGCTGGCCAGCTCGACCGAGCAGGTGGTATCGGCGGTTGAGGAGGCGGTGAGGGAAGGACGGCGTCTCGTCGTGACGAGTGGCGGGCACTGCCTCGAGGGATTCGTCTCGGACCCCGAGGTGCGGGTGATCATCGATGTCTCACCCATGAAGCGCGTGACCTACGACGCGGAAATGGGCGCCGTGGCCGTCGAGGCCGGAGCCACGGTGGGCGCAACGTTCCGCGCGCTGTTCGAGACGTGGGGAAGCGTGATCCCGCTCGGCGAGTATCCGGAGATCGGTATGGGCGGGCATGTGGTCGGTGGCGCTTTTGGCTTCCTCTGCCGCCAGCTCGGCCTCGCAGCGGATTATCTGTATGCCGTCGAGGTGGTCACCGTGGATGAGGGCGGGCGGGCGGGCAGCGTGGTGGCGACCCGGGAGACGTCCGACCCCCATCGCGACCTCTGGTGGGCGCATACCGGCGGGGGCGGGGGCAACTTCGGCGTCGTCACCCAATTCTGGTTCCGATCGCCTGGCGCGTCCGGCGAGGATCCCGCCACGCTGTTGCCTCGCGCGCCGGAGTCGATCACGACCTTCAAGGCGGAATGGAGCTGGAGCGACATCGACCAGGCGTCCTTCCTGCGACTCCTCAGGAACCACGGGATCTGGTGCGAGCGCACCAGTGACGCCGATTCCCCGAACGCCTCTCTCTGGACCCTGTTAGAGGCTCATCGCCAGCAGTTCGGAAAGATCATCGTCCGCGGTGTCAGCACGGCCGGCGCCGCCGCCGAGCGGCAGGTGGACGACCATCTGGCGGCGCTGAGCGAAGGGATCAGCGCACCGAAGGCCCAAGAGCTGGCACGGATGTCCTGGCTCGAGTTCGCCCTGAACCCGTTTCCCGACCTTTTCGGGATGCCGCCCGGCGGGGTGAGTGTCAAGGGGAAGGACGCGCTCCTCAAAAAGCGGTTGACGGATCGGCAGATCGCCGTGGCGTACGATCACCTGACCAGCACCGACCACGACGTCATGGGCGGGATGTTGGGGCTCGCGACCTATGGCGGGCGGATCAACACGGTCTCACCCGACGCGACCGCTTCTGCGCAACGCGATGCAATTCTCGACCTCGCATGCACCACAGGCTGGCTGGATCCACGGGAGGAAGCTGAGAATCTGACCTGGGTCCGGGCGTTCTATCGCGATCTGTTTGCGGAGAGCGGAGGTGTCCCGGTCCCCGGCGAGGCATACGATGGAGCATTCATCAATCACCCCGACCCCGACCTCGCGGACCCGACCCTGAATACTTCAGGCGTGCCCTGGCACACGCTGTATTACAAGGCGAGCTACCCGCGCCTGCAGCGGATCAAGGCGCGGTGGGATCCGCGGAATGTGTTCCGCCATGCGTTGTCCATTCGGGGGGGATGATCTCTTGGCACAGCCGCTTCATGTCGACGTCAAGCGAAGACACGGCTCACGCTCCGCGGCATCCGCTTTCTCCGCCAAGCATGAGGCGCCTACGGGCGATCTGTGCGGCTTCCTCCTCGCCACCTGGCCCGCAGGGAGGAGCTTCAAGCCACCTGCGTGGGCTCAGCGGCCGACGGCAGCGGCCTGGCTGGGCGCCGGGAGCGTCGCGCAGGAGGTACCGAGGAGCGCGGCGAGAGGATCGGGCTCGGAGGAGAGAACCAAGGGGTTCTCGGCCGACGGCACCCCGGGGGTCGAAATGGGTGCACACTCACAGATTCCATAGGCGCCGCAGGTGATGGGGTCCCCCACATCGGAACAGGGCGTGCTACATTGAGTCCTGCACTTGCATACGATCCAGCACTCGCTGGCAAAGGCCGCCGTGCTCGCGAGCAGCCCGCAGAGGACCAAGACAGCGATGGCGGCGTGACGGACCCGAAGATTGGTTTTCATGGGGAGGAATCTCCTTTTAGAAATGTATGCAAATAGTAGAGGGTGGTTGTGGGTTTGTCAATGGCGCATGGATCCGAGGAATACCTCCCGCCGTGGAGCCCCGCCAAGCGGGCTCTGTTCCGCTTCGCCTTCAGCTACCTGGGGCTCTACAACCTTCCGTTCCCTCTGAATGCAATCCCCTGGGCCGGGCCGATCATCACCCAGCCGTACAAGGACTTGTGGAACCGACTGGTGCCTTGGGCCGGGAAGCACCTGCTCGGGGTCAACGTCACGATCCGGTCGGGCGGCAGCGGAGACACCACCTACAACTACGTGCAGGTGCTCTGCTTCCTGATCCTCGCGGCGGTCACGACGGCGGTCTGGACGGTCCTCGACAGAAAGCGGCCTGAGTACACCCGCTTGTACGCAGGGCTGCGGGTCTACATCCGTTTCGCGCTCGCCGCCGCGATGCTCGCGTACGGCGCGTACAAGATCATCCCGTCCCAGTTCGCCAAGCCCTTCCCCAGCCAGCTTATCGAGCCCTTCGGGGAGGCCTCGCCGATGGGCTTCCTGTGGATATTCATGGGCGCCTCCTCGGGATACACCATCTTCGCCGGCACCGCCGAGATGCTCGGCGGCATGCTCCTCGCCTTCCGCCGCACCGCCTTGCTGGGCGCGCTCGTGAGCATCGGCGTCATGAGCCACGTGGCCGCCCTCAATCTCAGCTACGACGTCCCCGTCAAGCAGTATTCGCTCCACCTGCTGGCGATGGGAATCTTCCTGACTCTCCCCGACCTGCGGCGGCTGCTCGACCTCTTCGTGCTCAACCGGCCGGTGGAGCCCGCCGCTCTCCGCCCGCCGCGGGCGCGGTTCCGCTACACCGCGCTCGTCGCCCAGGCGGTGCTGGTCGCCGCCTACTCCGGATATCTGCTGTACCAGTCCTACGACGCCAGCAAGAACCAGTGGGGCAACCTCTCCTCGCGGCCCCCGTTCTATGGCATCTGGACCGTCGAAGAGCTCGCGGTCGACGGCGTCGCCCGCCCGCCGCTCCTCACCGATGCGACCCGGTGGCGCCGGGTCCTCTTCGACTACCCCGACTACGTCAGCGTCCAGCTCATGGACGGCTCCCGGAGCGATTATGGCCTCATCCTCGGGAAACGCCGGCTTGCCCTGACCAAGTTTGACGACAGGAGCTGGCGGCCTACTTTCGCCTATCGCGAAACACGGCCCGGTCTCCTCGCGCTCGACGGGACGATGGATGGCCGCAAGACACGGCTCACGCTCCGCCGAGAGGACGAGAGCTCCTACCGGCTCGTCAGCCGGGGCTTCCATTGGATCAACGAGACGCCCTTCAACCGGTGACCTCCGAGGAGATCCGCCTCATGCAGCCGGCGATCGATGCAGCCCACGGTGCAGCGGAATCTCCGGCGCGGGATCGCTCCGTCGAGGCGGCGCCCGACGCTGCTGCCTGGAGCCCGGCCAAGCGGGCCCTCTTCCGTTTCGTCTTCGCTTACCTGGTGCTGTACAACTTCCCCTTCCCCCTGGACTACATCCCCTATGTCGGGATGATCGCCTCGCCATACCAAGAACTCTGGAACGCTCTGGTCCCCTGGGTCGGCAGGCACCTGTTCCACGCCGACGCCAGCGTGCTCCCCAACGGCAGCGGCGATACGACCTACAACTACGTGCAGGTGTTCTGCTTCCTGGCGATCGCGTCGATCGCGACGGTCGTCTGGACGATCCGCGATCGCAAGCGCGCCCACTATGCCCGCCTCCACGAGGGTCTGCGGATCTATGTCCGCTTCGCCCTGGCCGCGGCGATGATCTCGTACGGCGCCGGCAAGGTCATCAAGTCACAGTTCCCCGATCCGTCGCTCGACCGTCTCCTCCAGCCCTACGGCGACGCGTCGCCGATGGGCCTCGTGTGGACGTTCATGGGCTCGTCCACGGCCTATACCTTCTTCGCCGGCGCCGCCGAGATGATCGGCGGCCTGCTCCTGACCGTGCGCAGGACCACCCTGTTGGGAGCGCTGGTGAGCCTGGGAGTGCTGAGCAACATCGTGGCGCTCAACTTCTGCTACGACATTCCGGTCAAGCTGTACTCGTCGCACCTGCTCGCCATGGCGGTTTTCCTGATCGTTCCCGACCTGCGGCGGCTGGTCGACCTGCTCGTGCTCGGCCGCGGGGTGGAGCCGGTCGCGATCCAACCGCTCTTCCGGCGCCTCTGGCTGCGCCGCGGGGCTTTGGTGCTGCGCACCTTCATCGTCCTCGTTTACACGGCGTTCCTGTTGAACACTACCTATCAGGACAACCGGACCTATTCCCAGCGGGATCCGAAGGCGCCCCTGCACGGCCTCTGGAACGTCGACGAGATCGCAATCGACGGGCAGAACCGGCCGCCGCTCGTGACCGACCGGGAACGGTGGCGACGGGTGATCTTCGACGTTCCGGGCATGATGGCCGTCCAGCTCATGAGCGATTCACGGGAGCGCTACGTCCTCAAGCTCGACAAGGGAACAATGACGCTTGGAAAACGCGGAGATGCGAAGTGGAAGACCACTTTCTCCTACGCGCAACCGAAGCCGGGGCTCCTCACCATGGAAGGGACCCTCGACGGCAAGAAGATCCGGGCCAGGCTCCACCTGGAGAAACCGCCCAAGTTCCTGCTCACCACCCGCGGCTTCCATTGGATCACCGAGCGCCCGTTCAGCCGCTGACGAGCCCCGGGGATGCCGCGGTTCAGATCTCCTCGAGGTCGCGGTACGGCCCGTTGGCGCCTTCTCTGAAGATTTTGCAGGATCGTCCAAGGATCTTCGAGGATCGTCCTACCACCCCGCGCCCCGGCGCTCCTACAATGCGTTCACACCGACAGGGAGAAGCAGATGCAGAAGCGAAAACTTGGAAACAGCGGCCTGGAAGTCTCGGCCCTCGGGTATGGCTGCATGGGCCTGAACTTTGGCTACGGTCCGGCCACGGACAAGCGGGAGGCGATCTCGCTGATCCGGTCGGCCGTCGATCTCGGCGTCACCTTCTTCGACACCGCCGAAGCCTACGGCCCGTTCACGAACGAGGTGGTGGTGGGCGAAGCCCTGGCTCCCTTCCGGGATCAGGTGGTCATCGCCACCAAGTTCGGTTTCCACTTCGACGCCAACGGGAAGCAGGCGGGCCTGAACAGCCGGCCCGAGCACGTCAAGGAGGTGGCGGAAGCCTCGCTCAAGCGGCTGCATACCGATAGGATCGATCTCCTCTACCAACACCGCGTCGATCCGGAGGTGCCGATCGAAGACGTGGCGGGGTCGGTGAAGCAGCTGATCCAGGATGGCAAGGTGAGGCACTTCGGCCTTTCGGAGGCAGGCGTGCAGACGATCCGCCGCGCGCACGCCGTCCAGCCGGTGACCGCCCTACAGAGCGAGTACTCGCTCTGGTGGAGAGAGCCCGAAGAGAAGATCCTTCCGGCCCTGGAGGAGCTCGGGATCGGCTTCGTTCCCTTCAGCCCGCTGGGCAAGGGCTTCCTCACCGGCAAGATCGACGAGAGCACCACCTTCGACAGCACCGACTTCCGCAACACCGTCCCCCGCTTCACGCCGGAGGCCCGGAAGGCGAACCAGGCGCTGGTCGATCTGCTCGCGAGCATCGCGGAGCGCAAGAACGCGACGCCCGCCCAGGTCGCACTCGCCTGGCTCCTTGCCCAGAAGCCCTGGATCGTGCCGATCCCCGGCACCACGAAGCTGCATCGATTGCAGGAGAACGTCGCGGCGGCTTCCCTCGAGCTCACCCTTGGCGATCTCCGCGACATCGAGAGCGCCGCCTCCCAGATCACGGTGCAAGGGGCTCGGTACTCCGAGGGCGCGCAGCGAATGATCGACCGCTGAGCGGGATTGGCGGGATTGGAGGAAGCGACATGCGAGTCGGCATTCTTGGTTCAGGGTTGATGGGCGGCAAGCTGGGGACGATCCTCGCGCGCGCGGGGCACGAGGTGGTGTTCAGTTACGCGCGCCGCCCCGCAAAGCTGCAAAGGCTCGCGCGGGAGGCCGGCGGGAACGCGCGAGCGGGCACGCCGAGCGAGGCCGTTCAGAGGGCGGACGCTCTCCTGCTGGCGGTGCATTGGTCCCGAATGGACGACGTCCTGGCTCAGGCAGGCGACTTGTCGGGAAAGGTGATCGTGAGCTGCTCGCTCCCCATGAACGCTCACGACACCGAGCTCGTCGTCGCCCACACGACCTCGGGCGCGGAGGAGCTCGCCAAGAGGGTTCCCGAAGCGCAGGTCGTGTGCGCTTTCAACACCGTGCCCAGCGAAGTGCTCTTCAGCGTTTTCGAGGCCCGGCGCAAAGCCACTCGACCCAGCCTCGTCTATTGCGGAGACGATCCGGGAAGCAAAGGGATTGCCGCCGAGCTGATCCGCGACGTGGGTTTCGACCCGGTGGATGCCGGGCCCTTACGGATTGCCCGTTACACCGAGCCGTTCGCGCTGCTCGTCGCCCAGCTCGCGTACGAGGGAAAAGGGGGCCCAGAACTGGCGTATCGGTTCGAACGGTTGGGCTAGCGCCCGCCTACCGAGGATGAATCGCTTCATGCCTTTTCTCTCCGAAGCAACGCGAGGTTGCGGCGGATGACGAACCCGTCGGTAGGGCAGATGGTCAGTGTCTTCGTGGAGGGAATGAGATTGAGGACCAGTGTAATGATCGCGCCGAGGGCGCCGAAGAAGACCAAGGCGGGTCCGGGCTTGTAGAGGTTGAGAAGGTCCCCGTAACGGTAGGGGTTCACTGCGACAACGAAGAGCAACAGACAGAAGGTGCCGGCAGGTCCGCCAGCGGCAAGGACGATGGACTGCCTTGCGGTCGGCACGGGCGTGGCTGCGGTCACGACCAAACCGCCGAAAGCTGAAAACCACTGCCGGCAGAGCCGCGGACGCCAGCCGCGAGCCGTACGAACGATCTCCATCGGACCGATCACGACTCTTTGGAAGGCGAGGCCGACGAGGCGACCCGCAATGAAATGCCCGAGCTCATGCACTGCAACGTTCACGATGAGGGCGACCCAGACCGCGCCTAAAGCTTCCGCGGCCAGGAGACTGACTGCATCGTGAATTCTTGCGGCTGCCGCGATGGTGATCCCGAGAAGAACGGGGCCGCCTATAGAGACCACGGATGGGTGGAGGCGCTTCATAGCTCTGTAGAAGAGCCCGGACCGCAGAGATGCTCCGCGAACGCCTTGGATCAGGAGATCGAGTCCAAAGGAGCCGATGATCAGGTACGAGCCCACGAAGATGAAGAAAACGAAAGGCAGCCGGCCGAGCTCGGGGCCCATGAGCGCTGTCAGGCCAAAGCCAAGGAGCGCGAGAAGGATTCCCGCCGTCACCGCAAGGTGCCGGTCGAGCGGCCTCCGCTTCCCCTCTGCGCGCCCCCCACGAATCACTTCCATTTCAAGCAGGAGCCTTACAGCTCGACGGCGTCGAACTCGGCGAACATCTGGTGCGCCTCCGCCAGCTTGGTGAGCGGCGTGTAGTCACACGCGGCGGCGAACTCTTCCCACAAGGCCAGAACGGCGGGCATGGAGTGCGCTTGCCGAATGGCCTCGGCCGAGCGCCATTCGAAGACTTCCACGATGGTGCCGTCTCCGGCGCGCATGACGTAGGCGGGCCGGTCCGTTACGAGCTGCTCGGTCTTCAGGACCTCGAGATGTTTCCTGACCGCGGCCAGGAGCTGCTGCTCCTTACCGGCCTTCGGCGTGTAGGCGACGATGACGAAGCGACCCATGGCTGCCTCCCTGGTTTGCGGCCGGAGCTGGTCAACCTTCTAGGCTCTTGAACGCCGCCATTCTACCCGATGCGCTGAAAGCAGAAGCCCAGGTGGGTGCGAAATGGGCTCCCGAGCCCGGGAGTTGTTTCCCGGGGCCGGGAGATGTTTCCCGAGGTCGGGAGATGTTTCCCGAGCCCGGGAGTGATTTCCCGAGGCCGGGAATGAGCTTCCCGAGCCCGGGAGTGATTTCCCGACCGCGGGAATGAGCTTCCCGAGCTCGGGAATGATTTCCCGGGCCTGGGAATGACATTCCCGAGCACGGGAGTGATCTCCCGAGGCCGGGAATGAGCTTCCCGAGCTCGGGAATGATTTCCCAAGCCCGGGAGTGATTTCCCGAGGCCGGGAATGATATCCAGGCTGCGAAATGATATCGCTTTGAGCGGCCGCTTACCCTGCCGCGGCCGCCAGGCGCTCCAGCGCGGTCCTCCAGCGCCGGCGGTAGGTCTCCCAGGCGGTCAGGCAGATGGAGAGCGGCAGGCGCTGGAAGCCGATCTGCAGGATGTCGATCTCGCATCCGGCGGGGGCGGGATGGATGTCCAGGGCGAGCCGGGTGGTGACGCCCCAGCGGGCGTCCATGCGCTCGAAGGCGAGGAGCCAGTGCCGCGGGGGGACGAGCTCCAACGTCCTCCCCCGCTCGCTGCACGGCTCGCCGCCCTCTCCTACGCCCCTCAAGGCCAGCGAGCCCCTGGGACCCGGCTGGACCTCCGCCTCGTCGGCCAGCCAGAGCGCCAGCTTCGCCGGCTCGACGAGCCAGGTCCACGCCGCCTCCGGAGGCAGCGGCAGCGCCTGCCGGCGGCGCAGCTGGACACCGGGAATGTCGCCTTGGCGGATCGCCTCGACCATGGCCGGCGGCTCCTAGTCGAGGAGGTCCCGGAGCGCCGGCCCCAGCTCAGGATGGCGGAACGGGTAGCCGCGCGCCAGGAGCTGGCGCGGCACCGCCCGCTGGCCCGCGAGGACCATGTCGGCCATCTCGCCCATGGCCAGGCGCAGGGCGAAGGCGGGCGTCGGCAGGAAGCTGGGACGGTGGAGAACGCGGCCGAGCTCGCGGGCCAGCTCGCGGCTGGTGACCGGGTTGGGCGCCGAGAGGTTGAAGGGGCCGCGGGCCTCCGCGTCCTCCAGCAGGAAGCGGATGGCGCCCACCTCGTCGGCCAGGTGAATCCAGGGGAACCACTGCCGGCCGCTGCCGAGCGGGCCGCCGGCCAGCAGGCGGAAGGGCAGGACCACCTTGGGAAGAGCGCCGCCCTCGCGGGCGAGCACGACGCCGGTGCGGAGGACGACCCGCCGTACCCCGAGCCCCTCGGCCGCGGCGGTCGACGCCTCCCAGTCGACGCAGACGCGGGCCAGGAAATCGCTGCCCGCCGGATGATCCTCCCCCACCTCCTCGTCGCCGCACGGCCCGTAGTAGCCCACGGCCGAGCCTTGGAGGAGCACCCGCGGCCGGGGGTCGGCCGCGCGGATCGCCGCCGTCACCGCCTCCCCCGAAAGGACGCGGCTGTCGCGGATGCGCCGCTTGCGCTCCGCAGTCCAGCGTCCGGCGCCGATGTTCTCCCCCGCCAGCTGGACGATCGCGGAGTCGGAAACCAGCTCGCCCCACCCCGCGGGGCTCACCCCGTCCCACCCCACGCCGCGCACGTTGGCGGGCAAGGGAGGAAGGCGCCCAGGATCGCGGGTCAGGATGACGACCTCATGACCCGCTGAGGCCAGCTCCCGAGCCAAGGCCAGGCCGATCAGCCCACTACCGCCTGTGATCAAAACGCGCATGGTTTTCTCTTTCCCCAACCGGCCTCAGCGGTTAGCAGCCCGGGTGAAGTATGGCCTAGCTGCAAGCTCTCCCATCTGTCATCCCGAGCGTGAGCGAGGGACCTGGGCGGGGGGAGGCCTCCCAAACCTCTGCTAGCAAAGGCCTTCGCGCCGCCCTTCCCCCCAGGTCCTTCGCTCTCGCTCGGGATGACAATCGGGGGGATTCTCGTAGAACAAACGAACCAGGTGGTCAGCCATCGACAAGAACTCTCCCTCTCAGATCCTTATACCGCCGCCAGCTCCTCCTCCAGCATCTGCAGCTGATGGAGCTCGGCATAAACCCCGCCATACCCCAACAGCTCCTCGTGGGTGCCGCGCTCGACGATGCGCCCGCGGTCGAGGACGAGGATGAGGTCGGCGTCCTTGACCGTCGAGATGCGGTGCGAGACGAGGAAGACGGTGCGGCCGCGGAAGACCTGCCGCAGGTTCCTCAAGATCCGCTCCTCCGTCTGGGTGTCGACGGCGGAGAGACAGTCGTCGAGGAGCAGGATGCGCGGCTCGCGCAGGATGGCGCGGGCGAGCGCCACGCGCTGCTTCTGGCCGCCGGAGAGCGTCAGGCCGCGCTCTCCCACCAGGGTGTCCAGGCCGCGGGGGAACGACGCCAGGTCCTCCTCGAGGCCGGCGAGGCGCGCCGCCTCCTGGATCGCCTCGCGGCCGGCCGCCGGCCGGCCGAGGGCGATGTTCTCGCCCACCGTCGCCGAGAAGAGGAAGGTCTCCTGGGGGACCATGCCGATGGCCGCCCGGAGATCGGCGAGCCGCAGGCGCCGGACGTCGATGCCGTCGACCAGGAGGGCGTGCTCGGGCGGGTTGAAGAGCCGGGGGATGAGGGAGAGGAGCGTGCTCTTGCCGGCGCCCGTGCGGCCCACCAGGGCGACCGTCTGGCCGGCGGCCGCCTCCGCCTCGATGCCGCAGAGCGCCGGCTCGCTCGCCTCCGCATACGAAAAGGTGAGGTCGCGGAAGCGGACGTCGCCGCGGATGCCGCCGCTCCCGAGGTCGACCAGCGGCTCCTCGTCGGCAACCGCCGGGGGAAGGTCCAGGATGGCGCGGATGCGGCCGAGCGAGGCCGTCCCCCGCTGCGTCAGGTTGATCACCCAGCCGATGGCGATCATCGGCCAGACCAGCTTGCCGACGAAGGCGTTGAAGGTGACGAACTGGCCGATGCTCACCGTGCCGCGCATCACCAGGAGGCCGCCGTACCCGAGGACCGCCGCGAAGGCCAGCCCGATGAGCGCCTGGAGGAACGGGCGGAAGGCCGCGTCCCAGACGATCAGCCGCCGGTTGCCGGCCACGTTGGCGTCGCTCAGGCGGCGGAACTCCGCATTCTCCGCCTCCTCCTGGGCGTAGGCCCGCACCACCCGCACCCCCGCCAGGTTCTCCTGCACCATGCCCGTGATGTCGGCGAACTGCCCCTGCACCGCCTCGAAGAGGGCGTGGATGCGGCTGCCGAAGATCTTGGTCGCCAGCGCCACCAGCGGCATGGTGACGAGGGCAAGGAGCGTGAGGCGGACGTTGATGCGCGCCATCAATACGAGCGACCCGGCGGCGGCGAAGATCGTGTTGGCGCTGTACATGATGGCGGGGCCGCAGATCATGCGCACCGCCTGCAGGTCGTTGGTGGCGCGCGCCATCAGGTCGCCGGTCGAGTGCTGCTGGAAGAAGGCCTGCGGCTGCCGCTCCAGCCGCTCGAAGTAGAGGTTGCGGAGATCGAACTCGATGTCCCGGCTCATGGCGACGAGGATCGAGCGCTGCAGGTAGCTGAAGACCCCCTGCACCAGCGCCGCCCCGAGGATCAACCCGGCGTAGACGAGGATGGTCTCCCGGCGGACGGCGGTGCGCAGGGCGTCGACGCCGTGGCCGAGGAGGATCGGCGAGAGGAGGCCAAAGGCCGCCGAGGCGGCGATGGCCGCGAGCCCCACGCCGAGCTTACGGCGATAGCGGCGGAAGTAGGGGAAGAGGAAGGCCAGGCGCTTCAACAAGGGGAGATTCTCCGGCCGGCGAGAATATCACCCGCCGGCCGGAGCCCGTGGAACGCGCCCTGCGCGCTCTGGTTACCGCCAGTGGCCACGGTGGTAGTAGAAGGTGCCGTGGCGGCGCACGTAGCGGGGAGCCACCCAGATCGCCCCCCGCCGCGGCGGCTGCTCCCAGCGGCCTTCCACCCAGAAGTAGTTGGAATCCCGCCAGTCGTAGTAGCCGGGGAGCCAGACGTAGCCCGGCCCCGGGGTGACGATCACCGCCTCGTGGCGGAAGGGCGGAGGCGCGAAGCCCACCCGGACCCCGACGCCATAGCCATAGCCGTAGGGATAGCAGGCGCCGGACATCAGGGCGCCCAGGAGCAGCAGGATCAGGACACTCTTGTTCGCAGCCATGTTCGTTTCACCTCCTGTCTCCAAGTAGAAACACGGATCGTGCCAGCTTCCTGCGGGCCGGCGCCCCGGGAGAGCGCCGCCGGGAGCGACCTCCCCGGAGGACGGCGCAGTCCTACCGGCGCCAGCTTGCCTCTAGGCGCAGGATCGGCCGTCCCTCGGCCAGGTATTTGGCCTCGTAGTTGGTCCGCGCCCCGCCCTCCCAGGGGCCGTCGCGGCGAATGACGTCGAGCCCCGGGCAGCGCTCCAGGAGGTCGGCCACCAGGGCGCCATAGGCGAGGAAGTCGGTGGCGAAGAAGAGGCGCCCGCCGGCGGCGAGGAGGCCGAGGACGAGGTCGACCGTCTCGGGGTCGAAGAGGCGCCGCTTCTGGTGGCGGCTCTTGGGCCAGGGATCGGGGAAATAGACATGGACGGCGGCGGCGAAGCGCGCCGGGAGGACTGCGGCCATGAGGTAGAGGGCGTCGCCGCGGAGCGCCACCCAGTTGGCGATCCCGCGCCGCCGCGCCCGCGAGACGAAGATGCGGTGGTACTCGCCGGCGAGCTCGATCCCCAGGAAGCGGCGGTCGGGGCTGCCGAGGGCGCGGGCGAGGAGGTAACGCCCCTTGCCGAAGCCGATCTCCACCTCCCACGGCGATGATGGGGACCAGGGCGGCACCAGCGCGTCGAGCGGCAGGGGCGCCGGGTGGTCGGCGAGCGCGGAGTCGCCGGCGGCGACGGAGACGAGGACAGGATCGATCAAGCGAAGATCGCCTACAGGAGGTCCTCGCGCCCCGCGAGGGCGAGCTCGGCGACCAGCCGCTTGACCTCCTGGGCGCGCTCCTTGGGGCAGACCAGCACGGCGTCGGCGGTGCGCACGACGACCAGGTCGTGGACCCCCAGCACCGCCACCACCCCCTCGCCGCCGTCGGAGACCAGGACGTTGCCCCCCGCGTCGACGGCGACGATGGCGCCGACGGCGCCGCGGCCGGCGTTGCCGCCGGCGTCCTTGGGTAGCACCTCCGCGAGCGCCGCCCAGGAGCCGAGATCGCTCCAGCCGCAGTCCAGGGGGACGGTGCCGACGGCGGCCGCGCCGTCCCCGGTGGCGGCGAGCTTCTCCATCACCGCGTAGTCGATCGAATCGGCGGGGAGGCCGGCGTAGAGCGCGTCGACTCTCGAAGGATCGGCGGCGATCGCCTCCAGCCCGCGGGCGAGCTCGGGCTGCAGGCGGGCCAGATGGGCGAGGAGCATCGTGCCGCGGAAGACGAAGATGCCGGCGTTCCAGAGGTGGTTGCCGGAGGCGAGGAAGCGGGCTGCCGCCTCCGCGTCGGGCTTCTCCACGAAGCGGGCGACCCGGCGCACGCCGCCGTCGGAAGCCCCCAGCCCCTCGCCCAGCTCGAGGTAGCCGTAGCCGGTCTCCGCCCAGCGGGGCACCACCCCCAGCGTCATCACCAGGTCGTCCATCTCGACGGCCCGGGCGGCCCGTTCGAGGGCGTCGCGGAAGGCCGCGGCGTCGGCCACCCGGTGGTCGGCAGGAAGGACCGCCACGACGCCCGCGCGCGCCTCCTCCGGCATCGAGCGCAGCGACCAGCCGATGGCCGGGGCGGTGTTGCGGCCCATCGGCTCGGCGAGCACCTGCTCGGGCGGCACCTCGGGGAGCTGGCGGCGGACGGCGTCGGCGAGCGCGCGGGTGGTGCAGACCCAGACGGACTGCGGCTCGACCAGCGGCTGCAGGCGGTCGACGGTCGCCTGCAGGAGGCTGCGGTCGCCTTCGAGGGCGAGGAGCTGCTTGGGACGGAGCTGCCGCGACAGCGGCCAGAAACGGGTGCCGCTCCCGCCCGCCAGGACCAGGGCCTTCAAGCGCCGGTCACTCGTCGCCGAGCTCCATGCCCATGACGTGGTAGCCGGCGTCGACGTAGACGGTCTCGCCGGTGATGCCGGAGGCGAGCGGCGAGAGCAGGAAGAGGCCGAGGTTGCCGATCTCCTCGTGGGTGACGTTGCGGCCCAGGGGCGCCATGCCGGCGACCCGGTTGTACATCTTGAGGAAGCCGGGGATGCTGCGCGCCGCCACGGTGCGGGCCGGGCCGGCGGAGACGGCGTTGACCCGGATCCCCTTCTTCCCCATCTCGTAGGCGAGGTAGCGGACGCTCGCCTCGAGGGCGCTCTTGGCGATCGCCATGACGTTGTACTTGGGGACCACTTTCTCGGAGGCGTAGTAGGTGAGGGTCACCAGCGCCCCCCCCTCCGCCAGGAGAGGCTCGGCCGCGCGGGCGATCGAGACCAGCGAGTAGGCGGAGATCTCGAGGGCGGTCAGCCAGTCTTCGCGGGTGGTGTCGATGTAGCGCCCGTCCATGGCCGGCCGGGGGGCGAAGGCGATGGCATGGACCACGTAGTCGAGGCTGCCCCAAGACTCCGCGAGGCCGGCGAAGAGCGCCGTGAGCTCCTCCTCGCGGGTGACGTCGCACTGGTAGAGCCGGGTGCCCGGCATCCCCGCCGTCAGCTTCGCGAGCTCGTCCTGCAGCCGCTCCCCCTGGTAGCTGAAGGCGAGCTCCGCCCCCGCCTCGCGCAGCCGCTCGGCGATCGCCCAACCCAGGCTCCGCGCATTCGCGACCCCCATGACCAGGGCCCGCTTCCCTGCCAGATCGATCCCGACCATGGCGCGGATCTTATCCGATCATCGATTGGGTCCCTGCTACCTCGCTTGTGTAGGGGCGGGGCTTGCCCCCGCCCGGGAGGGGTCAAGCCCCTCCCCTACATAAATAGGCAACAGCCGCTTCCGTTGACGATTGCCGGCGGTAAAACTAGGCTCTCGGCACCCTCATGGACCTCTTCGAGCTGACGCAGGCGCTGGTGGACATCGACTCCACGACCGGCCGCGAGCGGGCGATCGGCGATTTCCTCTTCGACTACCTGGGCGCGCTGGCGGCGCGCACCGGCGGCCGGGTGGAGCGGATGGCGGTGGCGGACGACCGTTCCAACGTCTTCGCCGCCTGGGGGGAACCGGACGTCGTCCTCTCCACTCATATGGACACGGTGCCGCCGTTCTTTCCCAGCCGGGAGGACGGCGAGCACGTCTGGGGGAGGGGCGCCTGTGACACCAAGGGCGGCATCGCCGCCATGCTGAAGGCGATCGAGGGTCTGCTCGGCGAAGGGGCCTCGAACGTCGGGCTGCTCCTGGTCGTCGGCGAGGAGACGGACAGCGCCGGCGCCACGGTCGCCAACCGGCAGCCGCGCGGCGCGAAGTATCTGATCAACGGCGAGCCGACGGAGAACCTCCTGGCCGTGGGCGGGAAGGGGGCCCTCTACCTCGACCTCGAAGCCGAGGGGAGGATGGCCCATTCGGCCTATCCGGAGCTCGGCGAGTCGGCGATCGACAAGCTCCTGGCCGCTCTCGCCCGGCTCGCCGCGGTACCGCTGCCGAGCGACCCGCTGCTGGGGGAGACGACCGTGAACGTGGGGACGATCGCCGGCGGCCGCGCCGCCAACGTGGTGGCCGACCGGGCGCGCGCGGAGGTGATGATCCGCACCGTGGGGGACACGACGGCGTGGAAGGAGCGGCTCTTCGCGGCGCTCGGCGACGAGATCCATGTGGCGCGGACGAGCGAGGTGCCGGCGGTCCGGCTGGCGAGCCTGCCCGGATTCCCGACGACGATCGTCAAGTACACCAGCGACGTGCCGCGGCTGACGGCCTGGGGACAGCCTTTCTTGATCGGGCCGGGCAGCATCCATGTAGCCCATACCCCCGAGGAGCGGGTGCCGAAACGCCAGCTGGTAGAGGCCGTCCATCTCTATAGCGAGATGGTGCGGCGCTTGCAGAGCGGACGATGAAGAAGGAGCCGAGCAGAGCCAAACTGGCCCACTACCGGTGCGAGACATGACGACGAAGATCGAGGTCGGCATCCTGGGCGCCACCGGCACGGTGGGGCAGCGCTTCGTGCAGCTGCTGGCCGACCACCCGTGGTTCACCCTCACCTGGGTGGCGGCGAGCGACCGCTCGGCCGGCAAGCCCTACGGCGAGGCCGCCGCCTGGCAGCTCCCGGGCGCGCCGCCGGAGAGGATCGCCGGTCTCAAGGTCGAGGAGTGCGTCCCCGGGCGGGGGCCGCGGCTCGTCTTCTCCTCCATGGCCGGCGACCTGGCGGCGCCGATCGAGGCCGAGTTCGCCAAGGCCGGCCATGTCGTCGTCTCGAACTCCAGCCACTACCGGATGGCCGCCGACGTGCCGCTCCTGGTGCCGGAGATCAACCCCTCCCACCTGGCGCTCCTCCCGGGCCAGCGGCAGGGGCGCGGCTGGAGCGGCGCCCTGGTGACCAACCCCAACTGCGCGGCGATGGTGCTGGTCATGCCGCTCGCGCCGCTGCGCCGTTTCGGCCTCCGGCGCGTCATGGTGACCACCTTCCAGGCTGTCTCGGGGGCCGGCTACCCGGGCGTGCCGTCGCTCGACGTCCTCGGCAACGTCATCCCCTACATCGGCGGCGAGGAGGAGAAGGTCGAGAGCGAGACGCAGAAGATCCTGGGCACGTTCGAGAGCGGTGTGGACGGCGGCGTCCGCCCGCTGCCCTTCGTCGTCAGCGCCTCCTGCAACCGCGTGCCGGCGATCGACGGCCACCTGGTCGCGGTGTCGGTGGAATTCGCCGAGCGCCCCTCCCGCGAGGAGCTGCTCGCCGCCCTCCGCGACTTCCGCGGCCTCCCCCAGGAGCGGGAGCTGCCGAGCGCGCCGCGGCGGCCCATTCACCTGCTCACCGCCCCCGACCGGCCGCAGACGCGCAAGGACGCCGGCCTCGAACGCGGCATGGCGACCGCCGTGGGCCGGGTGCGCGAGTGCCCCGTCCTCCACTACAAGTTCGTGGCGCTCTCCCACAACGTCCTCCGCGGGGCGGCCGGGGCGGCGATCTTGAACGCCGAGCTGATGCGGACGGAAGGGCTCCTCTGACGCCATGATCGTCCAGAAGTTCGGCGGCAGCTCGGTCGACAGCGCCCCGGCCATCGAGCGCGTGGTGGGCCTCGTCCGCGAGCGCCTCGGCAGCCGGCCGGTGGTGGTGGTGTCGGCGATGGCCAAGACGACGCGGCAGCTCCTGGCGAGCGCCGGCGCGGCGGGGGCCGGCGACCTCGCGGGGGCGCGCGAGATCCTCGCCGAGATCCGCGACCTCCACGAGCGCGAGTCGCGCCCGGTGGTCGCGCCAGGAAGCCTGGACGCCCTCTTCGCCGCCCACTTCGGCGAGCTCCGGCAGGCGCTGCAGGAGATCGCGGCCGCCGGCCGGGTCACGCCCCGAGCCGCCGATCGGATCGCCGGCTACGGCGAGCTGCTGTCGAGCGCGATCTTGACGGAGAGTCTGCGCCGCGGCGGGGTCGACGCCGTCCTCGTCGACTGCCGGCGGGTGATCGTCACCGACGACACCTTCACCCGCGCCCTCCCCGACTACCCGGCGACCGACGAGCGCCTGCGGGCGGCGCTCTCGCCCCTCCTGGCCGCCGGCTCCGTGCCGGTCCTGGGCGGCTACGCCGGCGCCACCGCGGACGGCATACCGAGCACCCTCGGCAAGGAGGGCTCGGACTTCTCGGCAGCCATCGTCGGCGCCGCCCTGGGCGCCGAGGAGGTGCAGATCTGGACCGACGTCGACGGCATCTTGACCGCCGATCCCCAGCTCGTCCCCGGCGCCCGTCCCGTCGCCGCGCTCACCTTCGCCGAGGCGCTGGAGCTCGCCTGCTCGGGATCGAAGAAGCCCCACCCCGGGACCCTCGGACCGGCGCGAAAGAAAGACGTCCCCGTCCGCATCCTCAACTCGCGCCATCCGAAGGCGCCAGGCACCCTGATCGGCCGGCGGGACGCGGGCGGCGAACCGCGCATCCGCTCGATCGCCCTGCGGAGCCATGCCCACCTGCTCCACGTCCAACCCCTCGCGGCGCACGCGGGCAACGGCTTCCTCCTCGGGGTGCTGGAGCTCTGCGAACGCTTCCGGCCGGCGCTCCTGGTCCTGGACGCGGACGCGGCCAG
>DATNKQ010000362.1:0-3578 GCA_035603315.1 Thermoanaerobaculia bacterium | reverse complement strand
GAGATCCTCGACCGCGAGCCGGTGGTCACCCCGGAGCTCCTCGACCTCGCCCGTTTCACCGCCGCCTCCTCGGGGCCGCGGGCCGGCGCGATGGCGCCGGCATCCGTCAGCCAGACCCGGCGGTCTCCCCACGGCGGGAGGTCGGCAGGCAGCATTGAGCGCAGCGCCTCGCCCAAGGGTGCGAGGTAGTAGGCGGCGGTGAAACGGGCGAGGTCGAGGAGCTCCGGGGTGACCACCGGCTCGCGGTCGAGGATCTCGTCGAGCGGGCGCAGCTCCATTCCCTCGGGACGCCGCCGGTGCACCTCGACGATCACTCCGGTCAGGCGCCGCTTCCCGAGCCCGACCCGCGCCCGTACTCCCACCTGCGCCCAGCCCGCGAGATCCGCCGGCACCTCGTAGGTGAGCGGATCGGGAAGGGGGAGGGGGAGGGCGACGTCGGCGTAGAGGCCGAGAAGGTCCTGCTCGGGAGGTTCTGGCATTCTCGAAAGTGGCTTCTATTGCGAGCGGGTGCGGGCGGGTTGGCAGCGCTCGCAGAGATAGTCGTCCGCCGCGCCGCCCAAGCCGGGCAGTGCACGCGACCGCGGGACATGGACGCCGCAGGAGGCGCAGCGGACGAGCGGCTCCGCAGCCGGCCCAGTCTTACCGCCGCCGCGGCTGCCAGGCGGCCTGGTGGTAGGTGATCTCCGCGCTGCCCTACCAACGCCGAGGCGGCCGACGACGGCCTCCAGGATCATCCAGACCAGCAGGGCCAAGCCGACGAGTTCGATCAGGCGTCCCATGACTCACAGCTTAACCGCGCTTCAGCCCAGCTGCGGGAATCGCTGTTCCTTTCGTCGCTCCGACCGGTGCCGTCGCTGTAGGGGGCCGGCGGGTGGCGCGATGCCGAGGGCTCCCGCGCGTGCCGTCGCGCGGGAAACGGCGCCGTGACAGGACCGCCGGAGGGCGGGGGAAAGGAACGGTCCAGCCGCCGGTGGTGGGGGCTGGGGTCCCTGTCCTCAGGCGGCGGCCTTGCGCCGCTTGGCGACCTCGGCCGCCAGCCGGGCGACGTCCGGGTTCGCCGGCTGCAGCTTCTGCAGCTCCGCGAGCACCGTCTCGGCGGCGTCGAACTTTTTGAGGTCGAAGGCCAGCACGATCACCTTGTTGAAACGCGACTGCCAATGGTCGGGGGCGATAGCCTGCGCGTGGTCGAAGATCTCGAGGGCGCGGTCGAACTGGCCGAGCTCACGGTAGGTGACGCCCAGGTCTACCATGGTGTCCGGCTGGTTGGGCCGCAGCTCGAGGTAGTGGCTGTAGAGGTCGCGGGCGCGCTGCCAGTTCTGAATGTCGAAGTTCGCGTTGGCGAGCTGCAGCACCGCCTCGGCGTCGTTGGGGTTCTGTTCTACGTAGGCCTTGAGCTTCTGGATCGCCGCCATGGGCGCTCCCGCGGGCGCGCCGGCCGTTGATTCGGAGGCGCCCGGCGCCGCTTCCGCCCCCGCTCCCCCTCCCGGACCCAACGCGCCCTGCGCCGCCAACGCGGCGACGTCGGAGGGCCGCAGGCGCGGGGGTTGGCGCGCGGCCATCACCTCGTGCAGCAGGTAGCCGGAGATGAAGCCGACGAGGATGCCGATGACGGCGAACAGCAGGTTGTCCTTGTTCACACACTCTCCATCTCCCCGGCGGCCGGGGTGGCGAGCGGGCATTCTAGCAGCAGGCTAGTAGGCTCCCAGAACGCCGAGGGCCGCTCCCGTGAGCGGCCCTCGGATGCCGAGAAAATTGCAGGAGGTCTAGCTGGCGGCGCGGGTGCGCTTCTCCAGGCTGGAGGTCAGCGATCGTTCCACCAGCTGCTCGGCCTCGCGCTCGTCAATGTCCTTCACGTGCGCCACCTCGCTGACGATGAAGTATTTCGCGCGCTCGTACATCTTCTTCTCGCGAAACGAGAGGCTCTTGCGCTGGCTGACCAGCCGCAGGTTCTTGAGCACCTCGGCCACCTCGGTCAGCCGGCCCGTCTTCATCTTGTCGAGGTTCTGCTTGTAGCGGCCCTTCCAATCCTTGTAGGTGTCGATGTTGCCGTCTTCCAGGATGTCGAAGAGGACCCGCACCTCGCGGGTCTGGCACAGCGGGCGCAGGCCCACGAGCTCCAGGTTCGCCTTGGGCACCATCACCTTCGAGTTGTTCGACAGCAAGCGCAGGTGATAGTACGTCTGCTCGTTGCCGTCGATGCTGCCGGCGGCGATATTCTCGACCACAGTGACCCCGTGGTTCGGGTAAACCAGCTTCTGCCCAACCTTGAATGTCACGTTCCCGACTCCCATAGATTTGAGACAGATGGTGGAGCTAGGACAAGTAAGTCACTGAAGGACTTACGCTTACGCATGCTCTTTATACACCGTTTCAGGGCGTTCGTCAACAGGGAGAGGCGTCGGCGGGGGGAATCGACCTGTTTGGAGGACGGACGCCGAGGCCCATGGCCCCTTCCGTCCGATTGACACCCTCCCGTAGGCCCCCTACGATTCCGAGCCTCCCCACCCCCTGCCGGAGTGGCGGAATGGCAGACGCAGTGGACTCAAAATCCACCGCTCGCAAGGGCGTGCGGGTTCGACTCCCGCCTCCGGCACTTTTAGAATCAAACACTTAACCCAATCGCCAGAGTGTCGGTTGGGGGACCGCTCAGGTCCTATAATCATCGCCATGGGTTCAGAGACGCCTCAGCCGAGGAACGCAACGCCACGAGAGGACGGCATTCCGGCGGAGTGGCTGGCAGAGTTCGAGGCCGCTGCTCGCCGGCCGCTGCCGATCCGCTTTCGCTACGCCTTCATCCACACCTACAAGCCGGTGCTCGACGACGAGCCGTTTCGTGCCTTCGACACGACCGCCGAGTACCGCCGCTGGTGCGAGGAGAACCTGCCGGACTGGCTGGGATATGGGCTCGTTTGAGTATCGGCAGGCCGAGGAGATCCGCGACGCCTTCGCACGCCATGGCGTGCGCTATCTCTTCATCGGCAAGTCTGGCGCGATTCTGCTCGGCTTCCCCGACACCACCCAGGACGCCGACCTCTTCGTAGAGAAGAGTCCTGAGAACGGCCGGGCCATCGTCGCCGCCCTCCACGAGCTGGGTTTCGCCCTCGACGACGAGCAGGCAGCGCAGATCGAGCGCGGCAAGGATTTCGTGCAGCTCAAGAACGGGCCGTTCGACCTCGACCTCGTCTTCGCGCCCGACGGTATCGAGCGGTTCGCGGACGCCTGGCGGCGGCGCGTAGAGGTCGAAGGTTTCTCCGTCTGCCACCTCGACGACATCATTGCCAGCAAGGAGGCGAGTGGGCGCGCGAAGGACCGCGAGTCCCTACCGCGCCTGCGATCGTTCCGCGAGTACTTGCTGCGACGGCAGCCAACCCGGCCACCGTGAATTCCTACTTCAACGCGAACCCGTCGCCGGTCGTGCTGTGGCTGTACGCCAGCGCGGTGCGAGGAGGCACTTATCGGCTGGAGGCCGCTGATCCACCGAGGAACGATCGCTCGATCCAGCTCACTCCAGCCAACCTCCGACGTCAGTCGTCGCGCCGGCGGATGTCGCTCTGGAACCGGGGATCGACCTCGTAGTC
>DATNKQ010000112.1:0-2959 GCA_035603315.1 Thermoanaerobaculia bacterium | reverse complement strand
GAGCAGCTCCAGGGGGCAGCGCTCGACGGCCGCTCAGATCTCTATTCGCTGGGCATCCTCGCCTATGCCCTCCTCGCCGGCCGCGAGCCCTTCCAGGGCGCCACCGCCTCGGCCCTCGCCATCCAGCACCTGCAGTCCCCGCCTCCCGACCTCCGCCGGTTCCGGCCCGACGTCCCGGCCGCCTGGCCCCCCTTCGTCGGCAAGCTGCTCGCCAAGCGCCCGGAGGAGCGGTTCCCGTCCGCCCGGGCTGTGCTGGAAGCCCTGACCGGCCTGCCCGAGTGAAACGAAAAGGGCGGCCTCGCGGCCGCCCTCGATTGACACAGACATGAAGCCCGAGGCTATTCGCCCTCGATGACCTCCTGCGGCAGGGAGCGGATCTCCTCCTCGCCGAACTCGAAGAACAGCTCCTCCTCGGCCTCCAGCTCGGGCTCCACGAAATCCTCCTTCATATGGAAGTCGTGGTAGAAGGCCATGCCGGTGCCGGCGGGGATGACCCGGCCGACGATGACGTTCTCCTTCAAGCCGCGCAGGCCGTCGATCTTGCCGCTGATCGCCGCCTCGGTGAGCACGCGGGTGGTCTCCTGGAAGCTTGCCGCCGAGATGAAGCTGTCGGTCGACAGGCTCGCCTTGGTGATGCCCAGGAGGAGCGGCCGGCCGACGGCCGCGGTGCCGCCCGCCGCCACCACCCGGTCGTTCTCCTCGTTGAACCGCCAGCGGTCCACCTGCTCGTCGATCAGGAAGTCGGTGTCGCCCACCTCTTCGATCTTCACCGACCGCATCATCTGGCGCACGATGACCTCGATGTGCTTGTCGTTGATCGCCACGCTCTGCGAGCGGTAGACCTCCTGGATCTTGTCCGTGAGGTAGCGCTGCAGCTCCTTCTCGCCCAGCACCTGCAGGATGTCGTGGGGGTTGATCGGTCCGTCGATCAGGGGATCGCCAGCCCGCACCCGCTCGCTCTCCTGCACGTTGATGTGGATCGAGCGCGGCACCAGGTACTCGCGCGAGTCCCCCATGTCGCTCTCGACGACCACCTTGCGCATCCCCTTGTGGACCTCGCCCAGATGGACGACGCCGTCGATCTCGGTGATGATCGCCGGCTCTTTGGGGCTGCGCGCCTCGAAGAGCTCGACGACCCGCGGCAGACCACCGGTGATGTCCTTGGTCTTGGTGGTCTCGCGCGGGATCTTGACCAGCGTGTCGCCCGCGTGGACCTCCTGTCCGTTCTGCACCACGAGATGGGAGCCGGAGGGGAGCAGATAGCGCTTCTCGCGGTCCTTGGTGCCGTGGATGATGATCGCCGGCACGCGCTTCTCGTTGGCCGAAGCCTCGACGATGATCTTCTGCGACAGGCCGGTGACCTTGTCGGTCTCCTCGCGGACGTTCTCGCCCTCGACGATGTCCTGGAACTCGGCCTTGCCGGCGATCTCCGACAGGATCGCGTAGGTGAACGGGTCCCAGGTGACGAGCTCGGTGCCGGGCTGGACCTCCTCGCCCTCGTGCACCAGGAGCGACGAGCCGTAGGTGACGGCATAGCGCTCGCGCTCGCGCCCCTTCTCGTCGACGATGACGAGCTTGCCGCTGCGGTTGATGACGACGAGGGCTCCCCGCTTCGCCTCGACCGTCGAGACGTTCAGGAACTTCACCCGTCCCGGGTTCTTGGCGATGTGCTTCGACTGCTCGGAGACGCGCGACGCCGTGCCGCCGTAGTGGAAGGTGCGCATGGTGAGCTGGGTGCCCGGCTCGCCGATCGACTGCGCGGCGATGACGCCCACCGCCTCGCCGATCTCGACCATCCGCCCGGACGCCAGGTTGCGGCCGTAGCAGTTGGCGCACACCCCGCGCCGCGTCTCGCAGGTCAAGACCGAGCGGATCTTCACCCGCTCGATGCCGGCCGCCTGCACGGCGTTGCCCAGGTTCTCGGTGATCTCGGCGCCGGTGGCGATGATCAGCTCGCCGGTCATCGGATCGTAGATGTCCTCCTGGCTGACGCGGCCGACGATGCGGTCGCGCAGCGGCTCCAGGATCTCGCCTCCCTCCATGATGGCGGAGACGTAGATGCCGTCGATCGTACCGCAGTCGACCTCGTTGATGATGACGTCCTGGGCGACGTCGACCAGGCGCCGCGTGAGGTAGCCGGAGTCGGCGGTCTTGAGCGCGGTATCGGCGAGACCCTTGCGGGCGCCGTGGGTCGAGATGAAGTACTGGATGACCGACAGGCCCTCGCGGAAGTTGGCGGTGATCGGCGTCTCGATGACCTCGCCCGAGGGCTTGGACATCAGGCCGCGCATGCCGGCGAGCTGGCGCACCTGCTCGCGCGAGCCGCGGGCGCCCGAGTCGGCCATCAGGTTGATCGGGTTGAACTCGCCGCTGTCGCGCTCGACCTCGCGCATCTCGCGGAACATCTCCTCGGAGACCTTCTCGGTCACTCGGTGCCAGATGTCGATGATCTTGTTGTGACGCTCGCCCGAGGTGATGACGCCCGCCGCGCGCTGGTTGTCGATCTCGTACACTTCCTTCCGCGCCTGCTCGATGATCGCCGGCTTGCGGCTCGGCACCACCATGTCGTCGACGCCGAAGGAGATGCCGGCGCGCGTCGCATAGGCGAAAGTGACCTCCTTGATCTCGTCGAGCATCTGCACCGTCGCATCGTTGCCCAGCTTGATGAAGCAGTAGCCCACCAGATCCTGCAGGCCGCGCTTCTTGAGCAGCCCGTTGATGAACGGGATGTCGGCCGGCAGGTGCATGTTGAAGATCACCCGGCCAACCGTGGTGTCGATGATCTGGTTGTGCACCTCCTCGAGGTCGGCATGGACGATGTTCTGCTTGTCGAGCTGCGTCTCGAGGTTGATGTACGGCCCGCTGTAGCGCATGCGGATCGGCGACAACGTCTCCACCTCGCCGGCCTCGAGCGCCAGCAGCACCGTCTCCTTGTCCGCGAACACCCGCCCCTCGCCCT
>DATNKQ010000331.1:0-3592 GCA_035603315.1 Thermoanaerobaculia bacterium | reverse complement strand
GCCCCTCCCCTACACAAACTAACCGGATCTCCGCCGTCCTCCGCTGGCTCCGCGATCGCATCGCCGGCTTCTCACCGAAGGCGTCTGCCCGCACCATCCTCTTCGACCTCGAGACCCTGCGCTCGGCGGCCGAGGTGGGAGGGTGGGGGAACTGCCACCGGATGGGGATCGCCATGGGGGTCGTCTGCCACCTCGAGGAGGACCGCTTCGAGGTCTTCCCGGAGGCGCGGGTGGAGGCGCTGGCCGACACCCTGCGCGCGGCGGACCTGGTGGTCGGCTTCAACGTCAAGCGCTTCGATTACCGCGTGCTGGGCGGCTACACCGGCGAGGACTACGAACGGACGCTGCCCACTCTCGACCTCCTGGAGGAGGTGAGGAAGCGCCTCGGGTTCCGGCTGCCGATGGACCACCTCGCCCGCGAGACCCTGGGAGAGCCCAAGTCGGCGGACGGCCTGCAGAGCCTCGAATGGGTGCGGGAGGGCCGCCTCGACTTGGTCGAGCAGTACTGCAGGAAGGACGTCGAGATCCTGCGCGACCTCTTCCTGCACGGCCGCCGCGAGGGCTGCGTCTACTATCGCGATCGGGGCGGCGGCGCCCGCTTGCGGCTCCTCGTCGACTGGTGAAGCCCGCCTACGCGCGGCGGATCAGCTTGAGGATGAAGAGCAGGACGACGGCGCCGATGAAGGCGACGAAGATCGTCCCCGCGAGGCCGCTGAACGGGGTGTGCCAGTGCATCGCGCGGAAGATCCAGCCGCCGACGAAGGCGCCGATGATGCCGATGATGATGTCGCCGACGAGCCCGAAACCGACACCGCCCACGACGAGCGAGGCGAGGAGCCCCGCGACCAGGCCGACGATGATCCAGGTGAGGATTTCCATCAGATCCCCTTTTTTCCGGCGGCGTGCCCGCCTGTTGTTCACGGCTCCAACGGTCCGCATACCGTAGCATGAAGCTTGCCAGGGGACAGGAGCGCTTCTGATGAACGGCCAGCATCGCAAGGACATCCACCCGGGTCTCGAGGTGGAGGTGGTCCTGAAGCAGGACCAGCGCACGGGCAAGCGGACCCGCGGCGTCGTGCGCGACATCCTCACCAACTCCCCCTTCCATCCCCGGGGCATCAAGGTGCGCCTGCGGACGGGGCAGGTCGGCCGCGTGCAGGAGATCCTCGGTCCGGCGCCGCCGGTGATCCCCAAGCCCTGATCGCCGCTAAACTCTCCGCCTCCGCGCACGTAGAGGAGTCCCATGCGAATGAAAACCGTTTCCATCCTCGCCTGCCTGTCCCTGGTCCTCGCCGCCGCCGCGCCCGCCGCTCCAGGCGCGCTGGCTCCGACCGCCCCGACCGCCCCGTCCGTCGAGATTCGCTACGCCCTCCTCCTGTCGGGCCGGCCGGCGGGCGCGCAGACCTCGCGGCGGCTACCTTCCGGCGAGTGGGAGTACCACCTCGAATTCAACGACCGCGGGCGCGGTCCCGACGAGATCACTCACCTCAAGCTCGGGCCAGGGGGCGTGCCGGCTTCCATCGAGATCACCGGCACCGACTACTTCAAGAACCCGGTGGCCGAGCGGTTCGCGGTCGCCGGCGGCCAGGCCAGCTGGAAGAGCAGCTCCGAGGAGGGGCACGCTGCCGCTTCGCCGCCGGCTTTCTACATCGCCTCCGAGGGGGCGCCCGAGCTCATCGCCGTCCTCGCCCGCGCCCTGCTGGCGTCGCCGGGCGGCCGGCTGCCGCTGCTGCCCGCCGGCGAGGCCTCGGCCGAGCGCGCGGGCGCCATCGCCGTCAAGACCGGCGGCGGCACGCGCTCGGTGCAGCAGGTGGTGATCTCCGGCCTGGGCTTCCAGCCGTTCTCGCTCTGGCTCGACGCCGACGGCGCCTTCTTCGCCAGCCACGACGGCTGGTCGACCTTCATCCGCGACGGCTGGCAGGACGCCCTGCCGCAGCTCATCGCCGCGCAGGACGCGACCCTGCACCAGCGCGAGGCGGCCCTGGCGGCGCGGCTCACCCACCGGCCGGAGAAGGGCCTGGCCATCACCGGCGCCAAGCTCTTCGACGCCGAGACGGGCGAGAGCCGGCCGGGGACGACGGTCGTCGTCGCCGGCAACCGGATCGCGGCGGTCGGCCGCGACGGCGAGGTCGCCATCCCCGCCGGCGCCGAGGTGATCGACGCCCGCGGCAAGGCCCTCCTGCCCGGCCTGTGGGACATGCACACGCATCTCTCGGCGGGCGACGGCATCCTCAATATCGCGGCCGGCGTCACCACCGTCCGCGACCTCGCCAACGACATCGATCTCCTCCTCGGCCTGCGCAAGCGCTGGTCGGACGGCAGCGCCATCGGCCCGCGGGTGATCATGGCCGGCTTCCTCGACGGCCCGGGCCCCTACGCCGGCCCTACCAAGGTGCTGGTCGACAACGTGGCGGAGATCAACGCCGCCGTCGACCGCTACGCCTCCCTGGGCTACGAGCAGATCAAGATCTACAGCTCGATCAAGCCGGAGCTGGTGCCGGCGATCGTGGCGCGGGCGAAGGGCCACGGCCTGCGGGTGAGCGGCCACATCCCCGCCTTCATGACCGCCGAGCAGGCGGTCCGGGACGGCTACGACGAGATCCAGCACGTCAACTTCCTCTTCTTGAACTTCCTCTTCGACACCGTCAAGGACACCCGCACGCCGGCGCGATTCACCGAGGTGGGCAAGCACGCCGCCGAGCTCGACCTCGGCTCCGAGAAGGTGCAGGCCTTCCTGCGCCTGCTGAAGGAGCGGCACGTGGCGGTCGACGTCACCGTCAACGCCTTCGAGGGGATGTTCACCGACCGCCCCGGCCAGGTGCCGGCGGGCTTCGCCGCGGTCGCCGACCGCCTGCCGCCGCAGGTGCGGCGGGCCGTCCTCACGCCGCAGGGATTGCCGGTGCCGGAGGGGATGGACCAGCGCTACCGCGACTCTTTCCAGGCCTTCCTGCACATGGTCAAGGCCCTCCACGACGCCGGGATCACTCTCGAGGCCGGCACCGACTCGCTGGGCGGCTTCGCGCTCCAGCGCGAGCTCGAGCTCGACGTCGAGGCGGGGATCCCGGCCCCCGAGGTGCTGCGGATCGCCACCTTGGGAGCCGCGCGGGTGATGAAGCACGACGACGAGCGCGGCTCGATCGCCCGCGGCAAGCTCGCCGACATGATCCTCGTCGACGGCGATCCGGCGGCGAAGATCGCGGACATCCGCCGCGTCGTCCTGACCGTCAAGGACGGCGCGACCTACGACGCGGCAGAGCTCTACAGGTCGATCGGCGTCAAGCCGGCGGTGTAGGCGGCCCGGGGAGGATCTCGCGCAGGTAGGGCTCGATGCCGCGGCGCTCGTCCCAGTCGCGAGGGTAGCCGAGCGACACCTCCTCGCAGCGCACGCCGTCGCGGTGGCGGGTGCCGCGGATGTGGAGGTGGCCGTAGACGACGGCGTGGGCGCGGTAGCGGAGGTGCCAGTCCTCGGTGCGGCGGGTGCCGCACCAGATGGAGAAGCGGGGGACCCGCGGCAGGATCGCCAGGTCCTGGCGCAGGGGGAAGTGATTGATCAGCACCAGCGGCGACTGGCGGGCCGCGGCGGCCAGGCGCG
>DATNKQ010000306.1:0-3271 GCA_035603315.1 Thermoanaerobaculia bacterium | reverse complement strand
CCGGGGCGGGGGCAAGCCCCGCCCCTACACAAGAAACCGCGGAAGCTAGAGCCCGGCGAGGAAGGCTTCGAAAGCGCGGCAGAAGGCGGCGGGGCGCTCGGCGTGGGGGAGGCCTCCGGTGTCCTCGAAGACCTCGATCTGCGCCTTCGGCAGCCGGCGCAGCCAGAGGTCGGCACAGGCGACGGGCGGCTGCACGGCCTCGCGCCCCCAGGCAATCCAGACCGGCAGCTCGGCGGGCAGGAGCGCCGCCAGGCGGTCCGCCGGCGGGGTGAGACGCCCGGACAGGTAGGCGGCGAGCGCCCGCCTCGCCTCGCGCTGATGGCTCGTCCGGTAGTGATGCTCGACGAGGGCCGCGTCCACCCGCTCCGGCGCCGCGTAGACCTCGTGCCGCAGATGATGGGTCAAGACCTGGCGGCTGGTGAGGAGGTCGAGGGCGGTGGCGCCCAGGAGCGGCAGGGCCGCCAATCGCCGCAGGCCGGCCTCGGCGGCCGCGCCCCGCCTCGCCGACTCCGGCTCGAGCCCCATCGGGGTGACGAGGGCGAGGGCGCGGACGGCGTCTCCGGCCGCCGCCGCCACCTCGCTGGCGTAGGCCGCGGGTAGGCCGGCGGCGACGATCACCGCGCGCTCGCCGACGACGTTGGTCAGGAAGTCGGCGATGGCCTCGACGTAGGCGCCGGGCCGGTAGGCGGCGGGGGCCTCGGAGCGCGCCCAGCCGGGCAGGTCGGGGACGAAGACGGCGTGCCGGCCGGCGAGCATCTCGGCCGCGGCCTCCCATTCGCCGGAGTCGTGGCCGGGCCCGAAGGAGTGGAGGAGGAGGAGCGGCTCGCCGCGCCCGAGCTCCTGGAAGACGATGTCGCCCGCGCGGCCGGCGTAGCGGTGGCCGCGGCCCCAGCGCGGCGCCCGGGGAGGCCGGGCGCGCCGGTGGATGAGGGCATGCGCGAGGGCGGGCACGCCGACCACGGCCCCGCCCAGGAGGAGGCCCGGGATCCAGCGCCCGCGGCGGCGGGCCGGGCGCCCCCGGCTCCCGGCTTTCCCGACCCTCCCGCGGCCGCCCCGCGTTTCGACCATGAGGGCGGACGATAGCACGCGGCTCGCCGTGGTACCCTTTCGCGGGAAGCCCATGGCTCGCGAAGCGAACGTCACCCTGCCCGAAGATCCCAGCCTCCTCCCCGCCGAGGCGGTCTTCGGCATGACCGTCGATCGCCTGGGACCGATCCGCGCGGAGGAGTTCGAGCGCTGGATCCAGGGCGACGAGAATCCGCTCGAGCTTCTGGAAGGATGGCTGCTGCCGATGACGCCGGGTACCTACAGTACCGGTTCGGTGCTTGGGCAGCTCTTCTCGCTGCTCGCGCCAAGAGTGCAGGAAATGGGCTGGTCGATGAGTCTCGACGCGCGGCACCGGTTGCCGCAGCCTCCCGACACCGTCGTCTTTCCGGACCTCGTCATCCACTGCGTCGCCGAGGTGCCCTACGTGCCCGGCACCGAGACCGTGGCCCGGGTGCCGGAGATCGTCGTCGAGATCTTGGGCCGCGAGACGGCGGCGCGCGACCGGGCGCCGCGCGGCGCCAAGTTCCTCGCCTACCAGATGAGCGGGGTCCAGGAGCACTACTTCGCCTGGCCGGACGGGAGCGACGCGGCCGGGTTCCACCTGCGCGAAGGACGCTTCGCGGCGGCGGCGCACGAGCCGGATGGGTTCTTCGCGAGCCCCATCCTGGGCGCCGCCCTGCGCCTGGCCCCGGCGGCTCTGCGCGCGTCCGGGCGCTAGCGCCTGGACCTGGTCAAACCCATGTAGGTTGGCGTGAAATGGCAGTCCGCCCCATCGTCCGTCTCGGGCACCCCGCCCTGCGCACCCCCGCCAGCCGCCTCGCCGTCTCCCGCCTCGGCGCTCCCGAGGTCCAGGAGCTGATCGACGACATGGTGGCGACGATGCGGGAGGCCGAGGGGGTCGGCCTCGCAGCCCCGCAGGTCGGCGTCGGACTGCAGGTCTTCGTCTACGAGGCGATGTCAGCAGGGACAGTGGAACCCGAGGAGCTCCAGGATTCCATGGACGGCGCCGAGGGGGCGGCGGGCCGCGGCCGGCGGCACGGCCGCATCCCCCTTCACGTCCTCGTCAACCCTCGTATCGCCCCGCAGGCCGGCGAGCTGGTCGAGGATTGGGAAGGGTGCCTGTCGATCCCGGACCTGCGCGGCCTGGTGCCGCGCCACCCCCGGGTGCGGGTGCAGGGGCTCGACCGCGACGGCAGGCCGCTCGACTATCTCGCCGGCGATTTCGAGGCACGGATCGTGCAACATGAGCTCGACCATCTCAAGGGCATCGTCTTTCTCGACCGTATGCTGGATCTCAGGACGCTCGCCTTCTACGAAGAGTGGGAGCGCTTCGTCCTCGGCGGCGAGTCGGAGCGAGAGGAAGAGGATGCCGGTGACACGGATCTCTGACGCCCCCAGCGGGCGAGCTGGAAAGGAACCTCGATGACCGTCGAATCGCTCCGCTCCCCCTCCCCCCCGTCCGGACGCAACGGCTCCTCCCGGCGAGTGCGTAAAGTTGACAAGGAGGCGCCGTCCCCGCCGGCCAGTTTCGACAAACGCCGGCTCCTCGCCGTCCTCTCCTCCTTCCGCCGCGGCGACTTCACCGCCCGCCTGCCCGAGACCTGGACGGGGGTGGAGGGGAAGATCGCCGACACCTTCAACGAGGTGGTCGAGATCAACCAGCGGATGGCGGCGGAGCTCGAGCGCCTGAGCCGGGTGGTCGGCAAGGAGGGCAAGATCGGCCAGCGCGGCTCGCTGGGGGACGTCCGCGGCGCCTGGGCGGACTCCATGGAGCACGTCAACAACCTCATCGGCGACCTCGTCCACCCCACCAGCGAGACGGCGCGCGTCATCGGCGCCGTCGCCAAGGGCGACCTCTCGCAGACCATGGCCCTGGAGACCGACGGGCGGCCGCTCGAGGGGCAGTTCCTGCGCACCGCCAAGACCGTCAACACCATGGTCGACCAGCTCGCCTCTTTCGCCTCCGAGGTCACCCGCGTGGCCCGCGAGGTGGGCACCGAGGGGAAGCTCGGCGGCCAGGCCAAGGTCAAAGGGGTGGCCGGCACCTGGAAGGACCTCACCGACAACGTCAACCTGATGGCCGGCAACCTGACCGGGCAGGTGCGCAACATCGCGGCGGTGACGACGGCGGTGGCCAACGGCGACCTGACGAAGAAGATCACCGTCGACGTGCGGGGCGAGATCCTCGAGCTCAAGGACACCATCAACACCATGGTCGACCAGC
>DATNKQ010000301.1:0-3567 GCA_035603315.1 Thermoanaerobaculia bacterium | reverse complement strand
GCGGCGCGGGGTCCGCGCCAGCGACTGCGCGAACTGCTCGGCGGCGTCCCGCGGGCGGTCGAGCTCGAGCAGCGCCTCGCCGTAGAGCTCGTGGGCCGGCTTCTGGGGCTCCGGCGGTCCGGACGGCGGGTCCATGCTCTCCTCGATCGCCACCGCCTCCGCGAGGAGAGCCCGGCCGGCGGCGGTCTGACGGCGTGCCAGGAGCGTCAGACCCGAGACCTCTTTCTCCATCACCTGGAACGACTTCGCCTCGTAGCCTTCCTCTTTCGCCGCCTCGCCGAGGCGCGCCGCAGCCTCGCCCGCGGTGGCGAGGTCGCCGGCGTGGGCGGCGGCCAGGCCGGCCGCCAGGAGCGCTCCGCCGCCATGGCCGTAGCCGCCCTCCTTGGGCTTCTCGGGCAGCGGGACCTTGGCCCAATGCCGGGTCTCCAGGACCTGGCGGGCCTCCATGCCGGCGAGGGCGCCGTGGACCCGCGGGCCGGCGCTCTCGCGGGCGGCCTGGCGCGCCGTTTCGACGGTCTCCGCAGCCTTAGCGTACCGCCCCTCTTGGAGGTAGGCGTACTGCAGCCAGGAGAGGCTGTGGAAGTCGCGCTTGTCGACGGCGAGCTTCCGGCGGGCGACCCAGGCGACGGAGGCGGCCCAGGCAGCCTCGTTGGAGGCCGCCGCGTCCTCCCAACGCCCGAGCTGGACGAAGATGTGCGAGGGCATGTGGAGGGCGTGGGGAGCGGCGGGGGCGATGCGCGCGTAGACGCGGGCGGCGCGCAGGCCGAGCGGGGCGTGGATGGGATCGTCGTAGGCATGGATGAGGTAGTGGGCGACCCCGGGGTGGTCAGGATGACTGGCGAAGAGCTCTTCGAGGATCGCCGCCGCCTGCATCTGCCGCCGCATCCGTTCCGGAGCCGCCTGCCCCTGGCGGATCGTGCCGAGGAGCGCGAGGGCATGGAAGGCGGCCGCCTCGTCGTCGTCGGGATAGGCGGCCGCCAGCTTCCCCATGGCCTCGGCGTAGGCGTCGTCGCGGGGCGGCTTGTCGCCTTCTCCGTAGAGCGTTTCGACGGCCGCGAGGTAGCCCTTCTCCCGCGGCGTCGGCGCCTTCGCCGCCCGCCCCTCCGGAGTCGCCGCCAGCTTGGCCAAGGCCGCACGCGCCGCGTCGCGGTCCTGCTCTGCCCAGATCGGGTGGTTCTCGGTCATCGCCTCGCCCCAATAGGCCATGGCGAAGCCGGGCTCGGCCTTCTCGGCGGCGCGGAACGCCTCCGCCGCCTCGTCGTACCAGAAGCTGTGGAGGGCGGCGACGCCGCGGAGGAAAAGCGCCTCGGCCGCGGCTCCGCCGGAGGTCGGGAAGCGTACCGAGCCCAGCCCTGCGGACCCGGCGGGATCGGCGCCGTCGCGGTCGGCCCGCGGCACGTCGAGGGCAGCGCCAGCGAGGGCCGCCACCAGCAGCACCCCGGCGGCGGCGGGAAGGGCTACCCGCGCTCGTTTCTTCTCCCTCACGGCGATCTCCTTTCGGGGCTTCCCTCCCATTCGCCGGGAGCCTACTACGCACCGTTCAGGTAGTGTTCCGATTTGGCCTCGCGTAGCGATTGGCAGCGCCCCACCTTCGAATTCTGCAAGCGCAGGGAGATCCCGGGCGCGCCCCCGAAAGAGCGGAGCGAGGCCAAATCGGGACACCGCTGCCGTTCATTGGCACTTGCTTTTTTTTCACCCGCCTGCCAAACTGTTTGCATTCTGGCGCTTTGGCAGGAACGCAGCTTCTAGAGATCAGCCGCAGAAGATCCCTCCCGCAGCAGGCTCATCACCCCCCGTATCGATCGCATCGAGGAAGGAAACCAGCGCACCAGAACCGCGAGATGATTTTCCACCTCGTATCCGCGGGGAGGAGAGGCCGTGCAGGAAGCGGCGAATACCAACAACCTGCCTCAAGGAGCAAGAGAGTATGACCGAGCAAGGTACCGTGAAGTGGTTCAATGACACCAAGGGCTACGGGTTCATCGTGCGCGAGCGCGGCGCGGACGTCTTCGTCCATCACGCCGCCATCGTTTCCGAGGGCTTCCGCACCCTCAACGAGGGGGACCGCGTCTCCTTCGAGGTGGTCGAGGGACCGAAGGGCCTGCAGGCGAAGAACGTCGTCAAGATCTCCTGAAGCCACTTCCGCGCCGCGATAGAACGCCCCGCCGGGAGGCTCTCCCGCGGGGCGTTGTCGTTTTCTAGCCGCCGGCGCTCGGGCGCACCCGCCAGACTGCGACGGCCCCGGACCGCGCCACCGGCTCCAGCCAGTCGACCGGCGGTCGCGGGCCGAGGAGCGACCGCGGCCGCTCCCGCAAGTCCTCCCCGCCCACCACCAGATAGGCCGCACCGGCGCCCGCCAGGAGCGGGCGCAGGCGGCGGAAGTAGAGACCGGGATCGGCGACCTCCGGTCCGAAGGCGTCGGGCACGTAGAAGTAGCCGTGACGGAGGTAGCGGCCGAGGAAGGGCGAGGTGCCGGCGAGGCGGGCGGACGGGGGCAGGCGCTCGTCGAGCCGGCGGAGGGCGGTCACTTCGCGGTAGGGGTGCCGGCCCACGAAGTCGGGCAGGCGGAAGGCGAAGGCCTTGACCGCCAGCAGGAGGACGAGCGCCAGGGCGATCGCCGGGGGCGCCAGCCGGAAGAGCCACGGCGCCACCCCGCTTGGGCGATCCATGGGCGCCCTTTCGAAGGCGCCGTCCCAGGGGGCGAAGGCAAGGGCATAGGAGGCCGGCAGCAGCAGGAGGAAAAATCTTCCCCAGGTGAAGAAGCTGAACGCCACCGCGGCCAGGAACGTCGCGCCGGCGAAGAGCAGCCAGGCGGCTGGCCGAGTCTTCCGGCGCAGCGCGTACGCCGATCCAAGGGCGAAGAGCAGGACGTGCGGCCAGGTGCCGAGGAGCTGCGGGAGCCCGCCGGTCGCGAAGCGCGCGAGTTCGGCGATCCCGCCCCGGACGACGGCGCCGGGATCGTCGGCGAGGACGGCGAAGCCGCTGCGGAAGGGGACGCGATCGAGGTACGACCAGTCGGGGTAGCCGTGGAGCTTCCAGGCCAGGTTCTTCCAGTTCTCGTCGTGGAAGGGATCGCCGAAGGCGGCCCACCGCAGGGCCCACTGCGGCAGCAGGAGGAGGATGATGACGAGCGCCGCTCCGCCGAGATGCGTCAGGCGTCCGCGGCGGGAGCCGGGGGCGAGCCACCAGGCGACGAGGAGGGCGGGCAGCAGGAAGACCGCGTTTCCGCGGGTGAAGGCGGCGAGGGCGAAGGCGGCGCCGGCGGCCAGCGCCGGCCGGAGCCCCGGCGCCGTCAGGTAGGCGAGGCCGGCGGCGAGCGCAGCGGCCCCCAGGGCCGCGAAGAGCATGTCGGTCGTCACGTGCTGGCCGAGGATCCAGAGGTTGGGATTGACGGCGATGAGCGCCAACGCCCAGGCGCCGGCCGTGGGTCCCGAGAGGCGCCGCGCGGTCCAGTAGGCGAGGCCGGCGAGCACCGCGGCGGCCAGGTTCGACAGCAGGCGCGCGGCGGTGAAGGGCTCGATCCCCAGGAGGGCGAGACCGGCCGTGAGGAGGGGATAGAGCGGCGGG
>DATNKQ010000296.1:0-16432 GCA_035603315.1 Thermoanaerobaculia bacterium | reverse complement strand
CCCGCCGCTGGAAGCGGAACATCATGCGGAAGGCCTCGTCCTGGCTCTCGGTGCCGGCGCGATGGAGGACGGAGACAGTCTCCGAGAACTCGCTGATGTCGTAGATGAGGCCGTAGCGATCGACCCGCGGGTCGACCACCCAGGGCTGCATGAAGTCGAGCGGCCGGGTGGCGGGGGAGAGGCGGCGCTCGCCAGCCGTCGCTCCGGCCGCGGTGGCCGGCAGGGGGCGGCCGCTGGGGCTCTCGCGGCAGATGAGCACGCCCTCCCGCTCCTCGACCAGGAGGAGGGTGCGGCGGATGCCGTGGAAGAGCTCGAACTCCTTGAGCTTGACCAGCAGGCTCTCCCACACCTGGACGAGGTCGGGCGGCAGGAAGCGGGCCGGCAGGTAGGTCTTGCGGGTGGCGAGGAAGGAGACGTAGCCAATGCGGTTCAGGAGATCGCGGGCGCCGGGGCCGGGGCGGAGGTCGGCGCCCAGCAGGTGGGTGACGACGGCGCGCAGCTCGCGGTCGGTCTCCAGCTGCTCCAAGTGCCAGCGCGCCAGCTCCTCCAGGCGCTGCCGGAGGTCGCGGCCGTCGATCCGGAGGTAGCCGTTGAAGTAGCTCCCCAGCTCGGCCATGTCGTGGCTGATATGGTCCTCGCTGAAGATGAGGACGTTGTCGCGCATGCGCGTCAGCAGGCGGGGAAAGAGCTCCTCCTCGATCTCTTCGGTGGCCCCGGCCAGCTTCTGGACGAGGTCGTAGGTGGTCTGCAGGACGCGGTCGAGATAGCGCTCGAGGACCCGATACTTGATCTGGTCGCCGTGTCGCCGGCCGACCTCGAGGTGCTGGCGCAGGACGCGCTTGGGGGATTCCTTGAGCAGGCGCGCCACCTCGAGCGAGTGGTAGAGCCAGAACACCGCCGGGTACTGGCGTCCATAGCTCGACACGGTGGCGTTCTCGACCGCCTGCGAGAAGAGGGCGCGGTAGCGCTCCCAGGCGGCGGTGGAGGGCCGGCGGTCGTGAGTCTCCCGAGCGAGGATGGCGAGCTGCATCGCCTCCTCCGCCAGGACGTACCCTTTGAGCGCGCTGCGCAAGCCCTCCATTGCCGGCGAGAGGAGGATGGGGAAGCCGAGCGCGGGGGTCGCCGTCTCGTCCTCGAGGAAGATCGGCCGCGGCGAGGGAAGCGCCTTCTGCAGGTCGGGCAGTAGACGGCGGACCTCCTCGACGTCCTGGCGCAGGAAGTTGAAGGGGCCAGGCAGCAGTTGGAGGAGAGATGTCGGGTTCATCCCAAGAGCGAGGAGATCTCTAACTCGCGATGATTTACGTATAGCATACCCGCCACCGCGACCCTATGATTACGAGCTTGCTCGCGGGCTGCACGGTGGACCTCGTCGATCCTGATCGCGGTCCCGGTGATCCTTGGAGGAGTCTCCAGCAATGACCCACGTCATCACCATCGCCGTGAGCGCCCGCGAGCCGCTCGGCTCCGACCTTCTGGTGGTGGGCTGCTTCGAAGGGGAAAGCCCGGATCTCGCCGGGCTTGCGGGGGCGGTCAAGGAGGCGGCGGAGCGCGTCGCCACGCGGCCGGGCTTCCAGGGGAAGGAAGAGCAGACTGCCGAGACGGCGGTGCCTGGCGCCGCTGACTCCGATCGCGCCGCTGACTCCACTGGCGCCGCTGACTCCGATCGCGCCGGCGTCGCCGTGGTGGCCGTCCACGGCCTCGGCAAGCGCGCCGAGCTCACCTGGAGGAAGCTCGCCACCTGGCTGCAGAAGGCCGCCGACTCGGCCCGCCTGAACGGCGTGACCCGGCTCGCTTTCCTCCTCCCCCGGCACCCGCAGACCGACGGCCGGGCGGCGGCCGAGCGGATCGTTCGCTCTCTCGCCCTCGCCGGCTACTGCTACGACCGCTTCCTGAGCGACGCCGCCGCCAAGCCGGGCAAGATCGAGCGGGTGACGCTGCTGCCGCCGCCGGGCGGGGAGGCGGACTTCCAGGCCGCCCTGGCGGTGACCGCGCCGCTCGCCGGCGCCGTCGCCCTGGCGCGCGATCTCGCCAACACTCCGGCCAACGAGGCGACGCCGGAATGGCTGGAGGCGCAGGCCCGCGAGCTGGCCGCCGCCAAGGGCCTGGAGATCGCCGTCCTCGGCGCCGACGAGCTGGCCCGCCGCGGCATGGGAGGGCTCCTCGCCGTCGGCGCGGGGTCGGCCCATGGCCCGCGCCTGCTGCGCCTCGCCTGGGGAAAGAGCGGTCCTGTCGTCGCCCTGGTCGGCAAGGGGATCACCTTCGACTCGGGAGGCATCTCCATCAAGCCGGCGGCCGACATGGACGAGATGAAGTACGACAAGTGCGGCGCCTGCTCGGTGCTGGCAATCGCCCGCGCGGTAGCCGACCTCGAGATCCCGGTGCGCCTCCGGGTCTACGCGCCGGTGGCCGAGAACATGCTCGACAGCCGCTCCTACCGGCCCGGCGACATCGTGCGCTTCTACAACGGCAGGACCTCCGAGATCACCAACACCGACGCCGAGGGGAGGCTCATCCTCGCCGACGCCCTGTCGCTGGCGGCGGAGGAGGGGCCGGACGTCCTCCTCGAGTACTCGACGCTGACCGGCGCCTGCGTCGTCGCCCTGGGCCACCACGCCGCCGGCCTCTTCACCCCTGACGACCTCCTCGCCGGGCAGCTTCTGGCCGCCGCCGAAGGGAGCGGCGAGCGGCTCTGGCGCCTGCCCCTGTGGCCCGAGTACCTGGAGGACATGAAGGGGGTGCAGGCCGACCTCCGCAACTCGGCGATGCGCTGGGGGGCGGCGAGCACGGCGGCGGCCTTCCTCTCCCAGTTCGTCGGCAAGCTCGCCCACTGGGCCCACCTGGACATCGCCGGCGTCGCCAACGTCGGCCGCGACCAGAACGGCCATCCGGGCGCCACCGGCTACGGCGTGGCGCTGACGGTTGCCTGGCTACGCCAGCTCGTGGGGTAGGGCGCGTGCCCGTCCCCGACTCTCCGACTCTTCTCACCGTCGACGGCCTGGAGGTGGCCTTCCCCGGGCCGCCGGGAGGGCCGCCCTGGGTGCCGGTCGTCCGCGGGGTGTCGTTCGCCGTCGGGCGCGGCGAGATCGTCGGCTTGGTGGGGGAGTCGGGATCGGGCAAGACCTTGACCGCCCTCGCCATCCTGCGCCTGGTGCCGCCGCTGGGCCGCATCCGCGCCGGCCGCGTCCTCCTGGGCGGCGAGGATCTCCTGGCTCTCCCGGAGCGCGAGCTGCGGCGGGTGCGCGGCGCGCGGATCGGACTCGTCTTCCAGGAGCCGGGCGCGGCGCTCGACCCCGTCTACACCGTCGGCTTCCAGATCGCCGAGGCCCTCCGCGCGCACCGCCGCCTCTCCCGCCGCGCCGCCCGCGCCGAGGCTGCGGACCTGCTGGAGCGGGTGGCGATGCCCGACCCCGGCCGGCGCCTGGGCGACTATCCCCACCAGCTCTCGGGCGGCCAGCGTCAGCGGGTAATGATCGCCATCGCCCTCGCCTGCGCGCCGGAGCTGCTGATCGCCGACGAGCCGACGACCGCCCTGGACGTCACCATCCAGGCGCAGATCCTCGAGCTCCTCGAGCGCCTGCGCGCCGAGCTCGGCCTCTCCGTCCTCCTCATCACCCACGACCTGGCGGTGGTGGCGGAGACCTGCGACCGGGCGCTGGTGATGTCCGCCGGCGAGCTCGTCGAGGAGGCTCCGATGGCCGACCTCTTCGCCCGCCCCGCTCACCCCTACACCCGCGCGCTCCTCTCTTTCCTCCCGGCGCTCCCGCCGGCAGGGGCGGGAGAGGCTCCGTGACCCCCCTTCTCGAGGCCTCCGAGCTGGTCAAGGAGTTCCCGCTGCGCGGCGCTCCGTGGACCCGGCGGCGTCGGAGGGCCGGGAACCGAGCGGTCGCGCGGGTGCTCGACCGCGTGAGCCTCACCCTCGCCCGCGGCGAATGCCTGGCGGTGGTGGGGGAGTCGGGGAGCGGCAAGACCACCCTCGGGAGGGCGCTACTGCGTCTCCTTCCCCTCACTTCCGGCAGTATCCGCTTCGACGGCGAGGACCTCCTCGGCCTCCCTGCCGGCGAGCTGCGCCGCCGGCGCCGCCGCTTCCAGATGGTCTTCCAGGACCCTTACGGGTCGCTCGACCCGCGCCGCACCGTCGCCGAAACCGTCGCCGAGCCGCTCGTCGTTCACGCCACCACCAGGGGCGCCGCGGAGCGGTCGCGCCGGCGGGCGGCGGTGGCGGATCTGCTCGCCGCCGTCGGCCTGGCGGCGGAGCTCGCCCCACGCTACCCGCACGAGCTCTCCGGCGGCCAGCGCCAGCGGGTGGCGATCGCACGCGCCCTCGCCACCGCTCCCGACCTGCTGATCGCAGACGAGCCGACCTCGGCCCTCGACCTCTCGATCCGGGCGCAGATTCTCGACCTCCTGGGGCGTCAGAAGGAGCGGCTCGGCCTCGCCCTGATGCTCATCGCTCACGACCTCGGCGCCGTCGAGCGGCTCGCCGACCGTGTGGCCGTCCTCTACCTCGGGCGGCTCGTCGAGATCGGCCCCGCGAGCGGCCTCTTCGCCACCCCGCTCCATCCCTACACGGCGAGCCTGCTGTCGGCGGTGCCCACGGCTCAGGCCCCTCCCGGTGGGCGGGGGAGCCGGCGGCGCATCGTCCTCGCCGGCGAGCCGCCGTCGCCGGCCGACCCCCCGTCCGGCTGCCCCTTCCACCCCCGCTGCCCCATCGCCCGGCTCCGCTGCGCCGGCGAGGAGCCGCCCCTGGCAGCCTTGCCCGGTGGAGGACAAGGGAGCCTCGTCGCCTGCTTCTATCCCGGCGAGCTCGCCGTCCACGGCCCGCCGTGATGTCGCCGCGGTGGAAATGTCTCGTTGCGGCAGGTCTCCCACCTTTTGAGGTAACCTTTCAGGGGCGAGCACGTACCAATGCGAGGAGCGGTGCGTCGTGGGCCGCATCGGTGCCTGCTCGCCATCACTGTCAACCCAGTTACGTTTGAGGGGTCATGCGAATGAGAGAGCTTCCGACGAAGGTTTCCCCTGGCGCGCGGCGTCTGGCCCTGGCCGTGGCCCTGGGCCTGCTGGCGGCGGCGCCGCCGGCCTGGCCGCAGGGGATCGAGCTCAACGCCGCGCCGAGCGGGAAGGTGGCGCCCGCCACCGTGCCGCAGAAGGACGGTGCCGTCGAGCTGACCCTCGACCAGGCGGTGGAGATCGCGCTGCACCAGAACCTGGGAGTCGTCCTCCAGCAGTACACCCGGACGGAGACGCGCCTCAGCATCCTGCAGGCCCTGGGCATCTACGACCTACTGCCCAGCGCGACACTCACCGCCTCGGAGACCCAGCAACCGGTCACCAACCGCAACAACCCCTCGCTGAGCCGCACCCAGACCGCGAACCTGGGCGTCAGCCAGCTCTTCCCCTGGGGCGGCAGCGCGTCGGTCGGCGTCGGCGCCAGCCGGCAGTTCGTCACCTTCACCGACGCCAACCTCAATACCCTGGGGAGCCTCTTCTACACCTCGGGGCTCACCTTCAACTACAACCAGCCGCTGCTGCGCAACTTCGGGCGTCTGGTGACCGAGCGGACGCTCCTCATCGCCCAGAACAACAGCCAGGTCAGCAGCCAGGAGTTCGTCCGCCAGGTGACGCTCATCACCCAACAGGTCATCAACGCCTACTGGACCCTGGTCAACGCGCGCGAGCAGCTGGTGGTGGCCCAGGAGAGCCTGGGGCTGGCCAAGGAGCTCCACGAGCGCAACAAGATCCAGGTCCAGGTGGGCACCATGGCTCCCCTCGAGCTGGTGCAGAGCGAGGCGACCATCGCCACCCGCGAAGAGGGGATCATCAGCGCCCAGCAGGGAGTCGGCGACGCCGAGGACCAGCTGCGCCAGCTCCTCAACCTGCCGGGGGACCTCTGGTCGCACGAGGTGCGGCCGCTGACCGACGCCAAGACCACCCATCCGACGATCAACGTCGACCAGGCGATTGCCACCGCGCTGCAGGCGCGGCCCGAGCTCCACTCCCAGGAGCTGGCCATCCAGCTCGCGCAGCTCAACTCGTCCCTGGCGAAGAACTCCTACCTGCCGCAGCTCGACCTCAAGCTGAGCTACGGCCCCAGCGGCGCCGGCCCCGACCTGTCGAGCGCCTTCACCCAGGTGGACCGCCTCAACTTCCCGAGTTGGACCACCACGCTAATCTTCTCGGTGCCGCTGCAGAACCGGGCGGCGCGCGCCGCCAGCGCCATCGCCGATCTCGACGTCGATCGTAACAAGGTCCAGTTCGACCAGCTGAGGACGACGGTCATCACCGAGGTGCGCACCGCCGCCCGCCGGGTGGAGACCGCCGCCAAGCAGATCGACGCCGCCACCGCCTCGCGGGTGGCGCAGGAGAGGAACCTGGACGCCGAGCGCAAGCGCTTCGAGAACGGCATGTCGACCACCTTCGAGATCACCCGCATCCAGGACGACCTGACGACGGCGAAGAGCGCCGAGGTCACCGCCATCGTCGGCTACCGCACCGCGCTGGCCGAGTACTATCGCGCCACCGGCACGCTCCTGGACGAGGAGAAGATCAAGGTCCTGGATGCCGATCCGACGGTGCATCGCTTCACCTTTGCCAACGAGGTTGGCGCCTACGAGGGAGCCCATGGAGGAAAATAGCCTCGGACGGCTTGCCGGAGCCCTCATCTCGCCGGTCAAGACCTTCCGCTCCATCGGCGAGCGCCCCACCTGGGTGGTGGCGCTCCTCGTCCTCGCCCTGGTGCTCGGCTCGGTCAGCTACGTGGTGTCGCTGCGCACCGACTGGGAGGACATCATCCGGCAGAGCGTCCGCGAGAGCGGGCGCGACGTGCCGGCGCAGGCGCTCGAGCAGCAGATCTCAATCACCAAGAAGATCGGGCCGTACCTCGCCATAGCCGGCGGCCTGATCTTCCTCCCCGGCGGCTTCGCGCTCTTCGCCCTTGTCCTCTGGGTGACGTTCAAGCTCCTGGGCAGCGAGCTCGACTACCGGCGGAGCTTCGCCACGACGCTGCACGCCATGATGCCGCTGGCCCTGGGCCAGCTGCTGAGCCTCCCCGCCGTCCTCAGCCGGGCGACGATCGGGTACCAGGACATCAAGGCGGGGAGCTTCCTGCCCACCAACCTGGCGCTCCTGGCCCCCGACGGCACGAGCCACGCCGTCATGGCCCTCCTGGCGAGCCTCGATCTGTTTTCACTCTGGGTGGTCGTCCTGCTGATCGTCGGCTTCCATCTCGTTGCCCGCGTCTCCAAGGCGGCCGCCGCCGGAGGCGTGCTCGTCCTCTGGGCGCTCTTCATCCTCATCAAAGTGGGCTGGGCCTCGCTGTTCGGCTAAGGAGCACATGTGAAGAAGGCCCTCCTCATCCTCCTCGGCGTCCTCGTTTTGGGCGTCGTCGTCTTCGGCAGCATCCGCGCCGGCCGGCGCCAGAAGGGCGTCAAGGTCTATGCCGAGGCGGCCAAGCGGCGCAACGTCGTCGAGGTGGTGAAATCGAGCGGCGCCATCGACCCCAAGGAGAAGGTCAACATCTCCGCCCACGTGGTGGGCAAGATCGAGAAGCTCTACGTCCAGGAGGGTGACCGCATCGAGGCCGGACAGCCGTTCCTGAAGCTCGAGCAGCAGGCCTACATCGCCCAGCGCGACCAGTGGGCTGCGCAGTTGCGCAGCGCCAAGACCTCGGTCCAGAAGGCCGCCGCCACCCTGGCGGACTGCCGCATCAAGCTGGCGCGCGCGCAGAGCCTCAACCAGCAAGGCATCCTCTCGAAGGAGCAGCTCGAGGCCTCGGTGCTCCAGGAGGTGTCGGCGCGCCTGTCGGTCAACGAGGCGGACGAGGCGGTGCGCGAGGCCGACGCCAACCTGGTCAAGGCCAACGACGACCTGGTCAAGACGACCATCTACGCGCCGCTCTCCGGGCGGGTGATCAAGCTGAACGCCGAGCAGGGCGAAGTGGTGGTGTCCGGCACGATGAACAACCCGGGGTCGGTGATCGGCACCATCGCCGATCTCTCGGAGATCCTCGCCAAGGTCAACGTCGACGAGACCGAGGTGGTCCACGTGCGGGTGGGGCAGACGGCGATCCTGAAGGTCGACGCCATCCCCAACCGGCCGTACCACGGCAAGATCATCGAGGTGGGGAGCTCCGGCCTGTCGCTGCCGACCCAGCCCGACGTCACCTTCTTCGAGGTCAAGATCCTTTTGTCCGACGCCGACGAGGCCCTGCGGCCGGGGATGTCGGTGCGCTCCGAGATCAACGCCGCCTCCCACCCCAGCGCGCTGGCGGTGCCGATCCAGGCGGTGGTCGAGCGCCGGCCGCTGGCGCCCGCGGCCGACGCCAAGGCTCAACGCGAGGCCAAGCGCGGCGGCGGTAATGGCGGCAGGGGTGGCGCCGAGGCGGCCGAGGCGCCGGCGGCCGCTTCGACCGCGCCGACTCCGGCGACCGACGAGGAGGTGAAGGTGGTCTTCGTCGTCGCCGGCGGCAAGGCGCGCCAGCGGCCGGTCGAGACCGGCATCTCCGACGAGACCCACGTCGAGATCCTCGCCGGCCTGCAGCCCGGCGAGCAGGTGGTGACCGGCCCCTATCGGACCCTCCGCGACCTCAAGGACGGCGACGCCGTGACGGTGAGCACCACCTCCGAGGCCGAGGACCGCCGCAGCGAGGGGAGCGACAAGGGGGACAAGGGCTGATGGCGCTGATCGAGCTCCGGGAGATCTTCAAGATCTACGACATGGGAGCCGAGAAAGTGCACGCCCTGAACGGCATCGACCTCGAGATCACGCGCGGCGAGTACGTGGCGATCATGGGCTCGTCGGGGAGCGGCAAGTCGACGCTCATGAACCTCCTGGGCTGCCTCGACACGCCGACCTCCGGCTCGTACCACCTGAACGGCATCGCCGTCGAGACGTTGGACGACCAGCAGCTCGCCGGCATCCGCAACAAGGAGATCGGCTTCGTCTTCCAGACCTTCAACCTGCTGGCGCGCACGGACGCGCTGCACAACGTCGAGCTGCCGCTCATCTACGCCGGCCTGCCCCGCGCCGAGCGCCGGCAGCGGGCGAAGAGGTCGCTCGAACGGGTGGGCCTGGGCGACCGCATGGGCCACCAGCCGAACGAGCTCTCCGGCGGCCAGCGGCAGCGGGTGGCGATCGCCCGCGCGCTCGTCAACGATCCCTCGATCCTCCTGGCCGACGAGCCCACCGGCAACCTCGACTCGACGACCTCCGAGGAGATCATGGAGCTCTTCGCCCAGCTCCACCAGGGAGGCAACACGGTCGTCCTCGTCACCCACGAGCCCGACATCGCCGAGTATGCCGAGCGGCGGGTGCTGCTGCGCGACGGCAAGATCCTCTCCGACCAGCTGACGGCGCGCGCCATGGCCCCCGCCTGACGGAAGGTTAGGGACCAGCCGTGGTCTTCCTCGAGAACTTCCGCCTCGCCCTGGGGGCGCTCTACGCCAACAAGATGCGCTCGATCCTCACCACTTTGGGGATCATCATCGGCGTCGCCGCGGTGATCGCCGTGGTATCGATCGTCCAGGGGCTGCAGTTCATGATCACCCGCGAGCTGCAAGGTGTGGGGGCGACCTACATCGTGGTGCGCCCCGACTTCGGCGACAGGAACGGCCCCGGCATGGTGGCGAGGAGCGTCAAGCTGACCTGGGACGACGGCAAGGCCATCCGCGAGAAAGTCCCCAGCGTCCGCCTGATCACCCCGGTCCTGAACGGCCGCGGCCAGGTCAAGTACGGCGACCGCAAGCACACGCCGCCGTCGATCCAGGGGGTCAACCAGGACTATCCCGACGTCGCCAACCACACCGTCGATCGCGGGCGCTTCCTCTCCCGCGTCGACCTCGAAAACCGCCGGAACGTCGTCGTCGTCGGTCAGAAGGTGGTGGAGGAGCTGGACCTCGGCAAGCGGCCGCTGGGCAAGGAGATCTACGTCGGCACCTACCCGGCGACGGTGATCGGGGTGATGGAGAAGAAGGGGCAGTCGCTGGGCCGGGACCTGGACGACATCGTCTTCGTCCCCTTCGACGCCGCCGTGGCGCTCTTCGGCAGGAACGCCGGCGACGCCGTCGAGCTGCGCCTGCAGGCGCAATCGACGGCCGTCGTCGAGCAGGTGCGCGGCGGCATCGAGCACCTCCTGCGCCAGCGCCACCACGTCAGCGGCGATCAGCCCGACGACTTCAAGGTGCAGATCCAGGAAGAGATCCTGAAGACCGTCAACAGCATCCTCGGCAACGTCACGGCGGTGGTCACCGGGGTGGTGGGGGTGGCCCTCCTGGTGGGCGGCATCGGCATCATGAACATCATGCTGGTGTCGGTCACCGAGCGCACCCGCGAGATCGGCGTGCGCAAGGCGGTCGGCGCCCGCCGCCAGGACGTCCTCCTGCAGTTCCTCATCGAGGCGGTCACCCTCTCCGTCCTGGGCGGCGCCATCGGGCTCGCCGCCGGCTATCTCCTGGGAGCCGGCGTCGCCAAGCTGCTGCCCGACTGGCCGGCCGCGCACGTCCCCCTGTGGGCCGTCGCGCTCGCCTTCGGCTTCTCGGCGGCGGTGGGCATCTTCTTCGGCATCTATCCGGCGGGCAAAGCCTCGCGCCTCGATCCCATCGACGCGCTGCGCTATGAGTGACGCCGGGAACGAGGCCTCAGGCGGCGCGCCATGATCTTCCTCGAGAACTTCCGCATCGCCATCGCCGCCCTGCGCGCCAACAAGATGCGGGCCATGCTCACCACTCTCGGCATCGTCATCGGCGTCGCCGCCGTGATCACCGTGGTGTCGCTCGTCCAGGGCCTGCAGTTCATGATCTCCAAGCAGCTCCAGGGGGTGGGCGCCAGCTACATCATGGTCGTCCCCGACATTCCTCACGGCAGGAACGACCTGGCGGCGCACCAGGTCAAGCTCACCTGGGAGGACGGCCGAGCGCTGCGCGACAAGATCGGCGGCATCCGCCTGATCACGCCCGTCATCTTCGGCCAGACCCACATGCACTACCGTGACCGCGACCACCAGCCCGACGGCATCCTGGGCGTCAACCAGGACTGGCAAGAGGTGATGAACTTCAACGTCGAGCACGGCCGCTTCCTGTCGCAAATCGACCTCGACAACCGGCGCAACGTCGCCGTCGTCGGCAAGGATGTCCCCGACGAGCTGGGGTTGGGGAAGGACCCCATCGGCAAGGAGATCTACGTCGGCAAGTTCCCGGCGACGGTGATCGGCGTCATGGAGGAGAAGGGGCACGAGTTCGGGATCAACCTGGACGACCTCGTCTACATCCCCTTCGACTCCGCCCTGGCGGTCTTCGGCCGCAAAGCCGGCGATCAGGTGCAGCTCCGCCTGCAAGCGGCGAACACGGGTGTCATCGACGAGGTCAAGGACTCCATCAAGCGCAACCTCCGCCAGCGCCACCGCATCCTCAAGGACCAGCCGGACGACTTCCAGGTGCTGGTGCAGGACGAGCTCTTGGCGACCTTCAACAAGATCATCGGCGGCATCACCGCGGTGGTCGGCGGGGTGGTGTCGATCGCGCTCCTGGTGGGCGGCATCGGCATCATGAACATCATGCTGGTGTCGGTGACCGAACGCACTCGCGAGATCGGGGTGCGCAAGGCGGTCGGTGCCCGCCGCCGCGACGTCCTCCTGCAGTTCCTCATCGAGGCCGTCACCCTGTCGATGGTGGGAGGCACCCTCGGGCTCCTCATCGGCTTCGGGCTGGGGACGGGGATCGCCAAGGCGCTCCCCGGCAACTGGCCGCCCGCTCACGTCCCCCTCTGGGCGGTGTCGCTCTCCTTCGGCTTCTCGGCCCTGGTGGGGATCTTCTTCGGCATCTACCCGGCCGGCAAGGCGGCGCGCCTCGACCCCATCGACGCCCTGCGCTGGGAGTAGCGGCGGCCGATCTCAGACCGGCCTGGCGATCAGCGAGAAGAGCTCGCCGAAGACCGGATGGAGGTCGGCCGCGAGCCCCTCGTCCAGCCGCTGGCGGACGTCGCGCTGGGGATCGTCCCCGGCGGCGGGCGGGGCAGGCCAGCGCAGCATCAGCCGATTGAGGCCGGGGCGCAGGTGCGCGCGGGGGATCCGGAGGATGGCTCGGCCCCAGCGGTCGCTGGCGCTTGCCGCTCCGACCTCGGCTCCATTGACCTCGAACTGAACATCACCGGAGCGGCGGCTCCCCGGAGCGGCGGCGGGAAGGCGGAGGGTCGGCGCGATCTCGACGTCGCGCAGCCCGTTGCAGACGAGACAGAACGACGTTTCCGGCCAGGGGGAGCGGAGGGTGGCTCTCTCCGCCAGGTCCGCGAAGCGCATGACCTCCGGATAGAAGCGTTCCAGCGGCTCCCAGAGGTAGGGGGGCTCCGTGAGGTCGGTTCCCGCGCCGCGGACGGCGTGGTGCTCCAGGAGGAGACGGGCGATCTTCTGGCGGACAGGGTGGCCGCGGTTCTCCAGCACCGCCTGGATGGCCTCCATGAGGTCGGCGTCCAGGTGCTCCCAGCGCCAGCCGTGCTGGAGGAGGAGCCGGTACGGTGAGGCGAGGTTGCGCTGCAGAGCTGCCGTGAGCACAGCCGGGCCGGGTGCACAGCGTGCCTCGACGACGTCGAGCATCGCCGCCGCGATGCCGGGAGAGGCGTCGAGGGCCGCCACCAGCCAGTGCTCGAGGATCGGCCCCTTCGGGCCCACCGGCAGCAGGCGGTGGGCGGTATGGATGGCGGCGCCCAGCCGCGCGGTGGCCTCCGCCTCGGACGACAGGTCCGGCGAGGGAAGGCGCGGCAGCAGCCCCTGCCAGCTCACGTCTTCTTCCAGCATCCCCGAGAGGTTGAGCACCTGGGCGGTCACCGCGGCCATGGCGACGTGAATGCCTTCGGAGGTGAGGTGGCAGTAGTCGAGAAAGAGCCGGCGACCCTGGAGGGTCTCCCCTGTGTACTCCGCGAAGACCTGCCGCAGGTCGACGGCGGCCCAGCCGTGGCGGCGTGACGCCATGCACAGGAGGTCTCGGGCGGCGGTGGAGGCCTGGGGGGCGGCCAGGAAGGCGAGAGTGGCGTAGGCTGCGGAGTCGACCTCCGCGATAGCGGCCCGCCGCGCTTCCTCGGGGTCGCCGAGGCGCTCATGGGCGCGGGCCAGCAGGCGCCAGGTGGCGGCACAGGCGCCGCCGTCGACCTCCCGCATCTCGCGGGCGGTGGCAAGGCAGGCCGCGGCGTCGTCGCGTCCGAGCGCCTGGACGGCTTCGGCGAAGAGGGCGTGCCAGCGCGCGGTGCCGTCGCCAGGCAGGCGCACGGGCGGCTGGCGATTCTCCCAGTCCGCGAGGTTGACCTCCGGGAGGACAAGGACGACGGGGATTCCGACGGTGCGGGCGATGAGCGCTACGCGATCCAGGGCCGCGTCCGCCCGCTCGCGCAGGCGCTCGGCGGCGAGGCGGGACGGGCCAGCGACACCCTCCGCCCGCAAGGCGTCGGAATAGCGCCGCCGGGCGGTTGCCGAAGGCGCATAAGGAGAGACCTCCGGCGTCTCCAGCAGGCTCCAGTTGTTGCCGACGAAGAGGACCAGCACGTCGGGGCTGATCTGCAGCGAGGTGCGCACCGTCCCTGCCAGGGAGGCGAGCGTCTCGTTGGTGCGGGCGAGATCGATCACCTCGAAGCAATCCGCACGGCCCACGGCGCCGAGCTGGGCGGCCAGGACCTTCGCCGGTGTGAGGCGGGGAGCGTAGAGGTATCCCGCCGCGGCGGACTCGCCGAAGAGCACGACCCGCAGCGGCAGCTCGGCCGTCTTCGGCCGCAACACTTTGACGTCCGCATAGTGGTCCCCGAGGGGAAGGGGATCGGGACGCACGAAGACCTGCTCGCCGCCGACCTCGCGGGGCTCCCAGATGCTGATGGCCTCGGGCCGGCGCCGGCCGCGCTCCTCCTCGGGAGGAGTCATACGAAGGTGTAGAGGTCCTCGCTAACCGCGCTCCGCCTATCGGAGAAGGCGCTCCGCGGCGGCGGCCGCCAGGCGGGAATCCAATCCGCCCAGCTCGTTGGCAGCAGCGCGCGATCGACCAGGAAGTCTTCCAGCACCAGGGCATCGATGTCTGTCGCGGCGAAGCAGAGGAGGGCGTCGACCGGAGAGGCCACAATGGGCTCGCCGCGGACGTTGAACGAGGTGTTGACGAGGAGGGGACAGCCCGTCCGGCGGCGGAACGCTTCCAGAAGGGCGGCCCAGCGCGGCGCGGCGGAGGCATCGATCGTCTGCGGCCGGGCCGAGCCGTCCACGTGGGTGACGGCCGGCAGGTCGAGGGGCGAGGTCACCCGGCAGGTTTCCAGCATGAAGGGCGAGGAGTGGCCGAGGTCGAAGTGCTCACCGGCGAGCGCGGCGAGGACGGCGGGAGCGAAGGGCCGGAAGGCCTCCCGCTTCTTGACTAGGCGGTTGAGCCGGTCGCGCATCCCCGGGTCGCGCGGGTCGGCCACCAGGCAGCGGCCGCCGAGCGCCCGCGGCCCCAGCTCCAAAGGGCCATGGAACCAGGCCACGACCTTCCCTGCTTCCAAACGATCGACCACCGCTTCAAGGAGATCCGCCTCGCGGCCCCGGAAGTCGCCGGCCGACAGGCCGGCCGCGGCGAGCAGGCCGGCGATCTCGCCTGTGCTCCAGGCGGGGCCCAGAAAGACCTGCTGCAAGGCCTCACCCGGCCGCTCGCCGGTGAGCCGGGCGTGGGCCAGGGCGGCAGCGCCCAGGCAGCCCCCGGAGTCGCCCGCGGCAGGCGGCACGAAGAGCCGGCGGAAGGGTCCTTCGCGGCGGATCCTGCCGTTGGCGACGCAGTTCAAGGCGACGCCGCCGGCCATGCAGAGGTCCGCCAGGCCCGTCCGGCCATGGAGCCAACGGACCTTCTCAAGCAGGATCTCCTCCAACACGGCCTGGAGGCTGCGGGCGACGTCCTGGTGGAAAGGGAGAATCTCGGCGTCCCGCACCCGCGGCGGCTGGCCGAGGAGAGCGATCAGGTCGTCGGAGTACATCCGTCGACCGCGGACGAAGTCGAAGTAGCGGGGATCGAGACGGAACTGTCCGCCGGGACCGCTGGCGACGAGGCGGAGCAGGGCGTCGCGGAAGCGGGGCTCGCCGTAGGGGGCGAGCCCCATCACCTTCGACTCGCCGTCGTTGACCGCGAAGCCCAGGTAGGAGGTGAAGGTGGAGTAGAGGAGGCCGAGGGAGTGGGGGAAGGCCACGGACTCGAAGAGGTCGATCGCCATCCCGCTCGCCCGCCCGTAGGTCGTGGTGTCCCACTCGCCGACGCCGTCGACGGTCAAGATGGCCGCTTCTTGAAAGCCGGAGAAGAAGAACGCGCTGGCGGCGTGGGAGAGGTGATGGGGGAAGCAGAGGAGGGGTCCCTCCCAGCCGAGCCCCTCGCGGATGGCGCGCTCTGGCCCCTCGGGATCGAGCCACGTCGAGTCCTCCGGCGCGCCGCCGGGAAGCGCGGCCCAAAGCTGCCGCGAGAGCTTCGCCACCGGCGACTCGTAGTAGGCGACGGCGTCGACATCCAGGAGACCGATCCCGCCCTGCCGCAGGCACCAGCGGAAAGCCGCGACCGGCAGCCGCGGATCGTGCTTGACGCGGGAGAACCGCTCCTCCTCGGCTGCGGCGACCAGCCGGCCGTCGTGGAGCAGGCAGCAGGCCGACTCGTGGAAGAAAGCGGAGATGCCGACGACGTTCATCGCCGGGACATTTTAGAGCCTCGGAGCGAGAGTGCCGCCGCAACCCGCCATCCTCTATAGAGCGGATGGGGAGCTCCGCTTTGTCCTCTCGATTCCCAAGGTGGCCGCAGACAGTTATCCTCGTAGGTCGCGAGAAAGGAGATTCCGATGCTCTCATTCGCCAGCTCGTTCCAAGGCCGCGGGTGGACCGCTGCCGCCGTCTTTGCCGCTGCTCTCTTCGTCCCCTTCCCGAGCCGGGCCGCCCATGCGATCGACATCGGCGCCGCACGGGCGCTGCTGCTGGGCACCTTCGTCACCGTCGAGGGATCGGTCACCGTCCCGTCGGGTGCGTTCTCTTCGAGCACCTTCGACGAGGGATTCGCCATCCAGGACCGGACCGGCGGCATCTACGTCAGCGTCGTCCCAGACTTGGGTCTTACCGTGCGCCGGAAGGTGAGCGTCAGCGGCCACCTGGCGGACAACGGGCACGGCGTGCTCACGGTCGTGGCCGACGCCCGCGATGTCGAGGCGGACGGCAGGGGCCCCCAGGTGGAGCCCCGCTGGGTGTCGACCGCCAACGTCAGCGAGGCGACCGAGGGACTGCTCGTCCAGGTCGTGGGCACCATCACGGTGCCGATCGTCCCCGATCCCCCCTTCGGCACCATCATCATCGTTGACGACGGCTCCGGCCCCATCCGGATCTTTGTCTGCGCCAGCACCGGCATCGACGTCAGCGGCCTCGCGCCCGGCCAGCGCGTGAGCGTGACAGGATTGAGCTACCAGTTCGGCGACTACG